>JBKPMQ010000376.1:0-12987 GCA_046732235.1 Actinomycetota bacterium | reverse complement strand
GGTCGAGCCAGCGCGGGATCGTCCACGACCGGTCGCCGAGCACCGAGAGCAGCGCCGGCACGAGCGTCAGCCGGATGACCAGCGCGTCGGTGAGGATCGCCACCCCGAGCAGCAACCCGAACTCCTTCGACACACGGTCAGGGTTCAGCAGGAAGGCGAAGAACACCGCCGACATGATCAGCGCGGCCGCCACGATCACCCGGCCGACGCCCGCCATGCCGTCCCGCACCGACTGGAACGTGGTGCTGCCGTGGACGTGCTCCTCGCGGATGCGGCTCATGAGGAACACCTCGTAGTCCATCGACAGGCCGAACAGGATCGCGAACGCGATCGGCGGCACGAAGCTCTCGATCGGCCCCGTGCGATCCAGCCCGATCACGCCCATGCCGTGGCCGAGCTGGATCACGAGCGTGAGCGCGCCGAACCCGACCACCGCCGAGGCGAGCGTCGTGAGGGCCGCCTTGACGGCGACCACCAGCGAGCGGAACGCCATCGCCAGCACGAGGAAGGTGACGCCGACGATGTACAGCAGGAACCACGGCGCCCGGGAGAAGATCCGGTTGCCGATGTCGGTGAACGCCGCGTTCGAGCCCGAGACGTAGGCGTGCGCCGACGATCCCCGGAGTGCGTCCGGGATCACGGTGTTCCGCAGCGTCGACACGATGTCGTCGGTCTGCGAGTCCTGCGGCTTGTACTTCGAGTAGGTGTTGATGATGGCCACCGACGCCTTGTCGGGCGACTTGGCGTTGTAGATCGGCGCCACCACCTCGGCGATCCCCGGCACGCGCTTGAAGGCGGTGTCGAGCTTCGCCGCCGCCTCGTGGTCGGACTGCAGGTCGACGACCACCGGGATCGGCTCCGTGAAGCCGGGGCCGAAGCCGGCCGAGAGCAGGTCGTACGCCTGCCGCGTCGTCTGGCTCTTCGGGGCGGTTCCCGCGTCGGCCAGACCCAGCCGGGCCTTCACGACCGGCGAGGCGACCACGAGCAGGGCGACCACGGCGACCGGGAGGACGTACTTCGCCCGGCCCGACACGAACCGGCCCCATGCGGCGACGGGCGTCTTCGCCTGACCCTCGCGGGAGTCGTCGGAGGCGCGCATCCCGAGCCGGCCGCGGTCGATCTTGTGACCCAGCAGGGCCAGCACGGCCGGCAGCAGCGACTGCGCCAGCAGCACGGCGGTCAGCACGCCCAGCGCGCTGCCCAGCCCGAGCTTCGTGATGAAGTCGATGCCGATGAACGCGAGGCCGGTGATCGAGATCGCCACCGTGGCGCCGGCGAACAGGACGGCGCGGCCCGCCGTCGCGCCCGCCGCCGCGGCGGCATCCTGCGGCGACAGCCCGTCGTGCAGATATTGCCGGAAGCGGGTGACGATGAACAGCGTGTAGTCGATCCCGACTCCCAGGCCGATCATCGGCACCAGAATCTCGGTCACCGTGTTGAAGTTGGTGAACCGGGCGGCGAGATACAGGAGCATGAACGCCCCCGCCACCGCGGTGACGGCGAACAGGAGCGGAATCGCCGTCGGCACGAGCGCCCGGAACAGGACCAGCAGCACGATGAACGCCGCGATCATGCCGATGATCTCGCTGCCGCTGCTCGAGACCTCACCCTGCTCGGCCTCGCCGGTGAACTGCACGTCGATACCCGCCTTTTCGCCGATCGCCTGCATCTGGTTCTCGACGTCGACGATGCCCGAGCGTGGGATGTCGAAGCTCTCCTTGTCGTACTGCACGTCGAAGAACGCGATCCGCCCGCTCCTGGAGAGCTGGTGCGAGCCGGCGGCCAGCGGGTCGGTGATGGCGCTGATGTCCTTCGCCGCCTGATCGATCGAGTGCTGCGAGGCCGTACCGGCGGCCAGCATCCGGTTCACCGCGGCAGAGCGGGCGGGCGTGTCGAGGCGCTGACCCGGTGGCGCGGCCACCACGACGCGCAGCGCGGCGCCCTTCTGGCCGCCGAACTTCGCGTTGACGAGGTCGGTCGCCTTCTGGACGTCCGACCCCGGGAGCTTGAACTCGTCGACGAGCTTGCCGTGGAAGGCGGCGTTCAGGCCCCCCAGCACGACGAAGATCGCAAGCCAGGCGGCGATCACGCGCCACGGGTGGCGCGCGAACCCGCCGTACATGCGGGCCAGGCTGCCGGTGTGCGCGACGCGCCGGCCCACGTTGGTGTCCGAGTCGAAGGATGACACCTACTCCTCCTTCAGGGTTTCGAGATATCCAGTCGAGAGACGCAAGTCTCGTAGGGTGGCGACCGGAGCCGGTATGCGCAGTGTGGGAGGCCGGTGAATGGGGTGGGGTTTTCCGTACCTCGGAGCGGACCGCGAGGCGTCGACCGTCCTGCGATATAACCGGGCGGTGGAGGATTCGGCGGTTGGTCGGTTCCGTCGCCCGCGGCGCGTCGAGCCGGACGAGCGCGACCGCGAGCTCGCGGCCGTCGTCGCGAACGTGCCCGGAGCCATCTACCGGTGCGCGCTCGATGCCGACTGGACGATGGCGGTGATCAGCGACGAGATCGAGCGGATCTCCGGCTACCCGGCGGCCGACTTCGTCCACAGCGCGCGCCGCACCTTCGGCAGCATCATCCACCCCGGCGACCGCGAGGAGGTGCACCGCAGGGTCAGAGCGGCGACCTCGGCCGATCGGCCGTTCGCGCTCGAGTACCGCATTGTCCGCGCGGACGGGACGACGGCATGGGTGCTCGAGCGAGGCCAGCAGGTGGTCGGCGCGGACGGCGGGGTCTGGCTCCACGGCGTGATCTTCGATGTCACCGAGCGCAAGCGCGCCGAGGACGTGCTGCGCGAGCGGGAGGCGGAGGCGGCCAGGATCGAGGAGCTGCAAGCGCAGCGCGCCCGGATCATCGCCGCGCAGGACGAGACGCGTCGCCAGATCGGGCGCGACCTCCACGACGGCGCCCAGCAGCGCCTGGTGACCGTCGCATTGACGCTGCGGGCGGTCAGGGCCAGGCTGCCGGAGGACCCCGAGGCGGCATCCGTCATGGCGGACGAGGCGATCGCCGAGCTGGCCGGCGCGACCGCGGAGCTGCGCGAGCTCGCCCGCGGCATCCATCCCCCCGTCCTGACCGATTACGGCCTACCGACGGCGGTGCGGGCGCTGGCTGCCCGGGCGACGCTCCCGGTCGATGTGCAGTGCGGGCTCGATCACCGGCTCCCGCCCGCCGTCGAGATCGCCGCCTACTACGTCGTCTCCGAGTCGCTGACGAACGTGGCCCGGCACGCCCGGGCGACACGAGGGGCCGTCCGGCTCTCGTGCGCCGACGAGGCCGTCCTGGTGACGGTCACAGACGACGGCGTCGGCGGGGCCGATCCCGAAGGCGGTTCCGGCTTGCGCGGGCTGCGCGACCGGATCGATGCCCTGGACGGCTCGATCAGCGTCGCCAGCGAGCCAGGCCACGGCACGACCATCAGCGTCCGTATCCCGCTGGCCGGCGGCGATCCGAATGCCGAGCGTCCGTCGTAATCCGCGACCGGATTGCGCGAGACCCCCGATGCGCCCGCCCTCCCGCTTTGTGATCGTCACCGCCGTTCACGCCGGGTCACGAGCTGATGGGCGTCGTCAAAGAGCTCGGCCCGGGATGCGTGCGGTTGCAGGTCGGCGATCGCATCGGCGCGTTGACGCTATGGGGCGCTGACGCCGAGCACGTGTGTCTTCCCGAGGCCGGTGCGGTGAAGGGGCCGGAGGGTCTCGACGCGGCGCAGGCACTGAGCCTCGTCTTCACGTACGCTGCTCGTGCATGGCGCGGCCGGACGCGTGGGGACCGCGACGCTCAAGCTCGGGAGAGAGTGGCCGGCCTTCGCATGTTCGGGACGGCTTCAGCGCGCGATCGCGATTAGGTGGCGCTGCTGGGGGCGGTCCCGGTCGACTACCGCCACGACGATTTCGTGAGTCGGGTGCGCGAGATGACCGCAAACGGTGTCGACGTCGTCTCCGACTCGCTCGGTGGGCCTATCTCGCTACGCTCGTTCCACGTGCTGGGGCCAGGCGGACGCCTCGTCGTCTTCGGCCGTTACGACACGCTCAGGGACGGCCACAAGAACTGGCCGGCCGTGTTCAAGTGGTACGCATGTCGGCTGGTAGGGTCGGCCCGTGACGCTCGCCGGCAGGACTGCGCTTGTGACGGGAGCCGGTCGCGGCCTCGGGCATGCGATCGCCCGGCTGTTCGCGGCCGAGGGCGCGCGGGTTCTCGCCCATGCACGCACCCGCGAGGCGGCCGTCAACGCGGCCGCAGCGGTCGGTGGAGAGCCCGTGTGGGGCGACCTCTCGACCGACGACGGCGTCCTTGCGGTTGCGGGGCAGGCGGCCGCAGCCGCACCCGAGCTCCACGTCCTCGTGCACAACGCGGGGATCGGGAGCCCGGGCGGGCTCGAGGATCATTCGCGAGCGCAGTTCGACCGGGTGATGGCCGTGAACGCGGCCGCGCCGCTCTTCCTGACACAAGCGCTGCTGGGGCCGCTGCGGGCGGCAGGCCGCAAGGGCCGGATCGTGATCGTGAGCTCCGACTCGGGGCGCTTCACCGTCCAGAAGGACGGCGTCGCCTTTCCCTACCGGATGTCGAAAGCCGCCCTGAACATGCTCGCGCTCAACCTCGCCGCGGCGCTCGCCCCCGACGGGATCCTCGTCAACGCGATGCACCCCGGCTGGATGCGCACCGACATGGGCGGGCCGGACGCCCCGGTCGCGCCCGAACAGGCCGCCGAGACCGCCCTGCACCTGGCATCGCTCCCGGACGGCGGCCCAACCGGACGGCTGTGGCAGGACACGCGCAACATCCCGTGGTAGCCCAGATGCGGCGGTGAGGCAGGTCGACCCTGGCTCAGGCGTCGGTCTCGGCGAGCGACTCCTCGGCCCGGTGACAGGCGGTGAGCCGTCCGCCGACCTCGCGCAGCTCGGGCTGCTCGTGGCGACACCGGTCGATCGCCATCGGACAGCGAGGATGAAACCGGCAGCCGCGTGGCGGGTCGGCCGGATCCGGCGGCTCGGCCCGCCTGGTCTGCGGCCGGGGCAGGGTCTCCGAGAGCTCCGGAACCGCGGCCCGCAGCGCGCGGGTGTACGGGTGCACGGGGCGGGTCAGCACCCGTGTCGTCTCCCCCTGCTCGACCACCTGGCCCAGATACAGCACCGCGACCTGCTCGCAGAGCTGTTCGACGACCGCCAGATTGTGCGAGATCAGGAGGTACGCCAGCGAGCGCTCCTCCCGAAGCCGCGAGATCAGCTGAAGCACGCGCGCCTGGACGGTCACGTCGAGCGCGCTGGTCGGCTCATCGAGCACGAGCAGGCGCGGCTCAACGGCCAGCGCGCGGGCGATGGCGACCCGCTGGCGCTGGCCGCCGGAGAGCTGGTGGGGGAAGCGGTCCGCATGATCCGCCTGCAGCCCGACCGCGGCCAGGAGCTCGCCGACGCGAGCGGCGAAGTGTGCGCGATCGACGATCGCGTGTGCGCGCAGCGCCTCGGTGATCGCGGCGCCGACGCGCATCCGCGGGTCGAGCGTCGAATCCGGATCCTGGAAGACGATCTGCACGCTCTTGCGATAGGCCTTCAGCTCGGCTCGCCGCGCACGGAACGCGTCGACGCCGCCGACGATGACCTCGCCCGACTCGGGGGCGGTGAGCCGGACGACGGTGCGGCCGATCGTGGTCTTCCCGGAGCCGCTCTCGCCGACGAGGCCGAGGCCCGCGGGCCCCGGCGGCACGCTCAGCGATACGCCGTCGACCGCGACGACGCGGTCGTACCGGACGACCAGGTCGCGAACCTCAAGCATTCGCCGCTCCCGGCGGCGTCAGGCGCGGCACCGCGGCGAGCAGCTCGCGCGTGTACGGATGCTCCGGGTGGCGCAGCGTCCGGCCGACGGGACCGCGCTCGACGATCCTGCCGTCGTGCATGATGGCGACGCTGTCGCAGATTCCCGAAACGACCGCCAGGTCGTGGCTGATGAAGAGGGCCGCCAGGGACTCCTCGGCACGAAGGTTCTGGAGGACGTCCAGGATCTCGGCCTGGACGGTGACGTCGAGCGCGCTCGTCGGCTCGTCGGCGATCAGCACCTCGGCTCGGAGCGCGACGACCAGGGCGATCGCAACCCGCTGCGCCTGACCCCCCGAAAGCTGGTGCGGGTAGCGGTGGAGGAGATCCGGCGAGAGCGCGACCGACCGCATCGCTGCGGCGGCCCGCTCACGCGCCTCCGGCTTCGAGGCACCGTGCAGGCGGAGAGCACGGAGGAACATGTCGCCAACGCGGAAGACCGGGTTCAGCGAGGAGATGGGGGCCTGGAAGATCATCGCGATCTGTCGCCCGCGGATATCGCGCAACTCGCCATCGGAGAGCCCGAGGAGCTCGCGTCCCTCCAGCTTCACCGACCCTTCGACACGCGCGCCCAGACCCGGCGCGAGTCCGGCGATCGCATAGGCGGTCATCGACTTGCCGGAGCCGGTCTCGCCGACGATCCCGAGCACCTGGCCGCGGTCGAGGTCGAGCGCGTCGACGGCGACGACCTGGCGGTCGCCGAACCACACGCCCAGGTTGCGCACTTCGAGCATCATCGGGTGACCACGCGCTTCGGGTCGAGCAGCTCGCGGACGCCGTCGCCGATCAGGTTGAACGCGACGGCTGTGAGAAGGATCGCCAGCCCGGCGAAGGTGACGAACCACCACTGTGTCGAGAAGTACTGGGCCCCCTGGCTCACGATCAGGCCCCACTCGGGCGTCGGGTCCTGGGCGCCCAGCCCCAGGAAGGAGATGGACGCGGCCGTGAGCAGGATCCCGCCGGCGTCCATCGACATCTGCACCATGACCGGGGTGATCGAGTTCGGCAGGACGTGACGTAAGACGATGCGGATCGGGGAGACGCCGAGGGTGCGGCAGCTCTCGATGTAGGGCCGGGTGGCGGTTGACGCGGCCTCGCCGCGTACGAGGCGCGTGTACCACGGCCACCACGTCACGGCGATCGCGATGGTCATGTTCGAGACGCTGGGCGTCAGCACGAACGCGATCGCGAGCGAGAGCAGCAGCGCCGGGAATGCCAGGAACACGTCGGTGATACGCATGATCACCTGGTCGACACGGCCGCCGAAGTAGCCGGCCACCAGTCCGAGCGGAATGCCGACGAGGCCCGCGATCAGCAGCACCTCGACGACGATCCGCAGCGAGATCCGGGCGCCGTACATGATCCGCGTGAGCAGGTCGCGCCCCACCAGGTCGGTACCGAACGGATGCGCCGACGACGGCGATGCGAGCACCTGGAACGGGTGGGTGGCCGTCCCGGCATCGGCCGGGTCGGGCGCCAGCCAGGGCGCCAGGAGCGCCACGAGCACGATCAGCGCGAGGAGGATGAGGCCCGCCGCGAGGGTGGGATTGCGGCGGACGAACCCGCGGCTGCGCGCACTCCGGGCGACCGCGACGGTGGTCATCGGATCCGGATCCTGGGGTCGATCGCGGCCTGGGCGATGTCGACGAGGAGGTTCAGGACGACGTACACGATCGCCACGATGAGCGTGACGCCGAGGATGGCCGGAGTGTCGAGCGCTTGCAGCGAGTTGGCGGCGTAGCTCCCGAGCCCCGGCCAGTCGAACACCGCCTCGACCAGGAACGTGTTGGCGAGCGAATAGGCGAAGACGAGCGCGGTCACCTGCACCACGGGGTTCATGGCCGGGCGCAGCGCCCACCGGCCGAAGATCGCGCGGTCGCCGAAGCCGAGCGATCGCGTCATCCGGATATGGCTCTCGCCGAGCGTGTCGAGGACAGACGCCCGCACCATCCGTGCGAGCAGCCCCGCCGGATACAGGGCAACCACGGACGCGGGCAGGATGAGATGCGAGATCGAGCTCTGGAGCACCGGCAGGTTGCCTGTGATCAACGCGTCGACCGCCGGCATCCGGACGTAGCTCGTGAGCGGGCTCGTGTAGTAGAGGTTCGGGTCGTATTCGCCCGCCGCCGGCAGCCAGCCGAGCCGCTGGGCGAACACCAGCTGCAGGATCAGCGCCGCCCAGAAGACCGGCATCGACACGCCGACGACCGACACGATCCTGACGAGGAAGTCGGGCAGCTGCCCGTGAAAGCGCGCGGACACGAGCCCGAGCGGGAGCCCGACGACGAGCGCCAGGAGCAGGCCGGCGGTCACCAGCTCGATCGACGCGGGCAGCGCCGTCCGGAGGTCGGAGAGCACCGGCCGCTTCGTCCGGTACGAGGTGCCCCAATCGCCGGTCGCAATCCCCTTCAGGTACTCGCCGAGCTGGACCACGACCGGCTCGTCCAGTCCGAGTTGCCGCCGCGTCTGTTCGAGCTGTGCCTTGGACGCCCGCGGGCCGGCATAGGTCACGGCCGGATCGCCCGGGATGACCCGGGCGATCAGGAACGTGAGCACCACGACGCCGACAACGACGAGTACGCCGAGCGCAAGCCGTTCTGCGGCGTATCGGATCACTGACCAGGCGTCAGGCTGTACACGAAGACCACGTTCGGATAGGCCGGGTTGTCGACATAGCCGCCGACGGACTTCTGCATCGCCCGCTCATAGGTCTGCGTCCCCAGGAACAGCGCCGGCGAGTCCTTCAAGAGCGTGGTCTGGATCTGCGTGTAGAGGTCGATCGCCTTCGGGCGGTTCGTCGCCGAGAGCGACTCCACCTGGTCGATCTGCTTGTCGACCGTCGGGTTGTCGTAATAGGCGAGGTTGAAGTACGGCGGGTTTGCCGAGTGGAAGAGGTTGATGAACCACGAGTAGGGGTCCGGGTAGTCGGGCCACCAGTAGAACAAGAGGATGTCCTGGCGGCTGGCCGGATTCGTCGATTTGGCCTTCGACCACTGGGTCGGCCACGCCAGGGACGAGACGTTCAGCTTGATGTTCAGCGGCGCGTACTCCGACTTGAGCAGCGATGCCGCGGTCTGCTCGTACTGGTCGCCCTGGGTGTAGGTCAGGTTCAGCGTCATCGACTTCCCACCGGGCCCGTAACCCGCCGACTGCAGCAGCTGCTTGGCCTTGGCCACGTCCGTCTCGTAGGCGGGGAGGTTCGGGTTGTAGCCCCACAGCCCCTTCGGGATGATCCCGATCGACGGCGTGAACGCCCCCATCGCCGCCACGAGCCCCTTGTAGTCGGTGGCATACGCGAGCGCCTGCCGCACCTTGACGTTCGAGAGCGGGCCGTAGGACGTGTTCAGCATCCCGAACAGGTTCTGGTAGGAGCTCGCCTCCGTCGTGGTGATGTTCGGTTCGCCCTTCAGCGAGTTCCACAGCTGCGGCGTCATCTGCTCGGCCCAGGTGATCTGGCCGTCACGCACGAGCTGGGCGGTGGTGCTGGCGGTCGAGACGACGCGGAACACGATGTTCTTGTAGTGCGCGCCCGACCAGCCGCCCCAGTAGCCCGGGAAGCTCTTGAGACGGAGCTCGATCTCCTGGCCCTTGCTCCACTCGGCGACGGTGTACGGGCCGGTTCCCGCGTCGTGCCCCTCCGCGAACCACTTGGCGGGCGGCGTCGAGCCCGAGGCCTTCGTGTCGTAGACGAAGGCCGCATAGCCGGCCGACGAGATGAGGTCGATCGGCGCCGGGTACTTCAGGTGGAAGACCACCGTCGATGCATTGGGCGCGGCGACCGACTTGACGGCGCCCCAGATGTAGGCGGCGCCCTGGTTCACCTTGATCGTGCGGTCGATCGACGCCTTCACGTCGGCGGCCGTCATCGTCTTGCCGTCGTGGAACTTCACGCCCTGCCGGATCGTGAACGTCCAGGTCTTGGCATCCGCCGACTTCTTCCACGAGGTCGCGAGCAGCGGCTTGACCTGCCCCGTCTGGCTGTCGTACCGGGTCAGCGTCTCGTACATGTTGTTCATCGCGATGATCTCGTTGGAGTAGTCGGTCGAGGGATCCCACCCAACCATCACCGGGGTGAACGCGCCGTAGGTGAACGTCGCGTTGGCCGGGTTCCCGCCGGAGCTGGCGCCGGACGGCTTGGACGTCGATCCGCAGGCGCTCGCGGCGAGCGCCACCGCCGCCACGACGGCCGTGGCGGCCAGGCTCCATCGCTGGCGATTCGGGTGATCTGCGGTAAGCACGGTGTTCTCCTCCTTAGTGGGCTCTCAGCCGCCCCGCCGCCTTGACGCGGACGCGAACGGCGGGCGTGGTGAGGTAGGCGAGGGGCAGTTCTTCGAGCGAGACGATCTCGACGCCGGCCGGATCGGCACCGGCCCGCACCGCTTCGTCGTGTGCGGCCTGGCGGGCTTCGTCGAGCATCGCCGAACGCCCGCCCGGCCCCTGGTGATAGATGCGGTCGACCTGGCCGGACACCGAGGCGATGGCGGCGCCGATGGCGTTGGCGACATCGTGGCTCCGCGGCCGGACGACCTCGCTGATTCCGGGGAGCCGGTCGGGCACCAGCGCGCTGCCGCCGCCGACCACCACCAGCGGCGCCTCGCCGCGAGCGGTCTTGATCCGGTCGATCGCGTCGGCGAGCATCTCGTCGGAGCGGCGGATGGCCCGCTCGAGCTCGCCGCGCCGGGCGGCGGCCGGTCCCGGGTTGCCGAGCTGGAGCCGTCCGCAGGCGACGGCGGCGTCGGTCAGGGTGGCGGTGGCCCCTCCGAACACGAGCGCCTGCTCGCGCAACCGGTAGCCGACGCTGGCCGGGCCGACGCGCGGAACCGGCTCGGCATCCTCGACGATGCTGCCGCCGCCAAGCGCGATCGCGACCAGGTCCGGCATCCGGAAGTTGGTGCGTACCCCGCCGACGTCGACGGCCGCGCTCGACTCGCGCGGGAACCCGTTCACGAGCACGCCGACGTCGGTCGACGTGCCCCCGACGTCGGCGACGAGCGTGTCGGAGGCACCGGTCAGGTAGGCCGCGCCCCGGATGCTGTTGGCAGGGCCGCTGCCGATCGTCAGCACCGGGTGGCGGACCGCATAGTCGAGCGCCATCAGCGTGCCGTCGTTCTGTGCGAAGAAGATCACGGGCTCGAGATCCCGGGCTGCGAGCGCCGCCTGGAGTGCCGCCGCGACTTCGGTCGCCACCGAGCGGAGCGCCGCGTTCATGACCGTCGCGTTCTCGCGTTCGAGCAGGCCGATCGAGCCGATCTCGTGGCTGAGCGATACGGGCAGGTCGCCCAGCTCCTCGCGAATGATGTCGGCGGCGGCCGCCTCGTGCCCGTCGGAGACCGAGGCGAACACGCTGGTCACCGCGACCGCTTCGGCGTGACCGGCCACCTCCGCCAGGAAGGCGCGCAGGTCGTCGACGCCGAGCGGGACGATCTCGCGGCCGTCGAACTCCATCCCTCCCGGGATGATCGCCTCGCCGACGGAGACCGTCTGACGCAGATCCGCCGGCCAGTCGTAGAGCGGCGGGATCGAGGTGGTGGAGGGCGCGCCGATCCGCACCACCGCCACCCGTTCCAGGCGCGTTCGCTCCAGCACGGCGTTCGTGGCATGCGTCGTCCCCAGCATGACATGGCCGATCCGGCCCGGCTCGACGGCGGGCTCGGCGAGAACGGCGTTCAGCGCGGCGGTGATACCTTCTGTGACGTCAGCGCTCGTCGGTCGTTTGGCCTTCGCCACCAGCGAGCCCTCCCGGTCGAGGACCGCTGCGTCGGTGTTCGTTCCGCCGACATCGATCCCCAGCCGGAGGTCGGGCCCGGCGCTCATGCCGCCAGGTCCTCGATCGGGACGTAGTCGAAGTCGTACCCGAAGGAGCGAGGGCCGGCCAGCGCAAGCCCGCGCGCGCTGCGCCAGATCGGATCGCAGGGGAACGCGACCACCGATACCCGCTGTCCGTAGCGGAGCCGCTCGGTGTGGATCGCCTCCGCGGTCTCGCTGTCGAGCACGGTGATGATGTCGGGCACCGACGCGAGCACACGGTCACCGTCGAGCGCGACCAGGTTCTCGTTCTGGATCTCCAGGACGACGGTGCGGCCGCGGTCTTCACCGAGGCCCTCGACCTCCGCGCGGCCGCGCACGAATCCGCCCGTCACGCGGCGTTCGACGTCCGTCAGCTTGCCGGTGACCAGGACGCGCGCCCCCACCGTTGACCGCAGGGCGTCGATCGGGGCGTCGGCGGCGGCCATGGCCTCTCCGATCCGGATGGCCAGGGTGACCGAATGGCGCACCGTCGCGGTGCGCGCCTGGGCCGCGGTCATGGAATACTCGGTCGACGACGCGCGCCCTCCGAACTCGACCGAGAGGGCGCGCTCGATCCGCTCCATCCAGGCGCCGTCGGCGGCGGTGATCGCGAGCCGGTTGCCGCGCTCGTCGGCCAGGACCGAGGGGGAGGCGCTGATTCCCGCGATCTCCATCGTCACCTGAGGGATCTCCGGGAAGGCCCGTCCCATACCGTCCGCGTCGACGACCGGCAGCCCGATGTGGGCAGCCCAGTTGATCGGCTGCATGCCGTTGGCCCCGCCGATCTCGCCCGCCATCAATGCCGCCACACGCTCCGGCCGCACCCGTTCGAGGCCGTCGCGCAGCCAGCGGCCCTCCTCGCCGGTGCCGAGCTTCTCGATCGAGACGACCGGCGCCCCGATGCCGCCGCAGGGCATGATCAGGGCGTCGTCCGGCAGGTCGTCCAGGTCGACGAGCCCCACCGGCCCGAACCGCTCGATCGCATGGCGGGACGCCAGCAGGCTGGTGTAGGTGTCGCCACCGCCGCCGGCCCCCAGCACCGAACAGCCCCGGGCCATCGGGCCGAGGTGTTCGACGTCGATCCGGGTGACGCGCCCGGTCAGGGGTCGCCCTCCACAACGTGTGGGAAGTGCCGGGCGACGTATTCGTGCGAGATGTACCCGTCGCGCAGGTCGCGGCGGACGGCCTCCGGGTCGCGCTGGCGGGGATCGCCGTACCCGCCTCCGCCGCCGGTGTGGAGATGAACGGTCGCCCCTTTTGGCACCCTCAGCCGGGTGACCTTCGAGTAGCAGGTGCGAGTCCCGTCGGGTAGCTCCACCTCGACCGAGTTCGGTCGGGCCTCGCCGCCCCCTTCGAGCCCCCAGGGAGCGTTCTTCGTGCGTTCGAC
>JBKPMQ010000375.1:0-11061 GCA_046732235.1 Actinomycetota bacterium | reverse complement strand
GTCGGGATGAGGGAAGTTCCAGAAGCCAAGAAGGTCGCGGTCGACGAGGCTGCTGAGACGCGCGACGTCCGGCGCAAGCTTCTGCGCGAGTTCCGCACGCAGGAGCGGGTCTAGCGGCGGACGTGCCTGTTCCTTCTCGTTCATCGCGATCACTGTACGCTTTATGCGTCGCCAACCTTTTCGTATTGGTCCGAGTCGCATGCGATTCCCGATGGGGGTTGGATGAAAGCGCAGGATGTTCCGTACGAACCGGCTTCGCACAACCCTTGATGGATTTATTCGTTCGAAGGTCGGAGCGAACGTCGGATCGACGTCTAAGAACTCGCACACTTGACGATAGGCCGACCCCGGATCGGCGACGAACTCCTCGAAGAACAAGACGAGGACGCGTTCACGACCAAAGAGATCGAGGTACCGCTTCACCTGATCTGCATACTGCACAACCTGTGTATAGAAAAGACCTTTGAGGACATATGCGTGCTTCGGCAACCGCGTGCCTTGGGCTCGATCTTCCTCAGCACCGAGCGCCTCTTCGAACGACTCCAGGTCTTCTGCACCCCTAGCCAGTCGATGGGCATGCAACGAGTACATCATCTCCACGGGATCGCGGAGCATTATGATGATTCGTGCATCGGGCGCGAATTGCTTGATTTGGAAAGCGGCTATTTCCGAATAGAGGTACCAGACGGAGCCCTCGCCCACGCGCCGTTCACCTCGCCAGTCAGCGAAGAGCGCGAGATATTGGCCAAGGTCGCGGATGAAGAGGCGGTCGTCGCCACGCTTTCCTTCATCGAGGTCCTGCGCGAAGAAGGTCGGCTCCTTCGTGCGCGGCATGAAGATGTCGGGGTGCCCGGCGAGATAGTTATACATCGCCGTCGTGCCGCATTTCGGCGCGCCGACGAGGAAGAAGTTCGGCGTAACGCTCATGTGATCCTCCGGAGGCGGATGCCGAAGATGGTTGGACGGATTCGAAGTTTCTGCACGACGGCGACCATGAATAGCGCGTTGATCAGCACCGTACTCACGGCCGTGGCGGACGCTGCCCCTGCCGATCCGAAGTCCGGAATGAGCAGGGCGCAGAGCATCAGGTTCAAACACGTGCCGCTGAGCGTTGCCAGCACCGCGGACTTCTCGTGCCTCGTCATCACGAGTGCCATGCCGACTGCGCCGGTGGCAGCGTTGAACACCTGACCCGCGACCAGGATGGTGAGGGCGGTACTACCGCCACGGAAGCCGTGCCCAAAGAGGCCCAGGAACCAGGGCCCGACCACGGTCAAAAACAGTGCGGGGGGCAGCGCCAGCAGAAATGCCGCGCGCGTCCCCCGAGTAAGGAGTCGCTCGATAGCTGTCCGGTCTCCCGCCGCGTAGAGGGCCGAAACCCGAGGTGCCATCACTGGACCCACCGCGCCCAGCGCGAGCGAGACGAGCGCGGCGCTCCGCAACGCCGCGTTGAATCGACCCGTGTCTGCGGTGCTTGCCATTGCGCCGAGCATGATCACGCCGATCTGGCCGTTGAGAATCGACAGAGCTGTCAGGAAGGCGAGTGGCGGAAGGCTCTTGGCCCAGCTCCGTCCCCGGAACTCGGGCGCCGACCGGAATACCTCCCTCGGGACGACACGGCGTATCGCGATGCTCCCAGTGACGACCGCCGCCGCGAACGCGAGTGCCTGCATCACGACTGCAGTCTCCGGCCGGAGCCGCGTCGAGCCGGCGGCGGCGAGCGCCGCGCCGATGAAGATAATGAAGAAGATCGTCCTGCCTACGGACTGCGTAAGCTGTGCGAGCGAGGCGCGCTTCAATCCCTGCAACGCGGCCTGCCGGACTCGGCCAAGCGCGGCAAGCGGGATCGTCAGCAGCCCGAGGGCGACACTCGCGCGCAAGGCAGGGTCGGACAGGGGCAGAGCGACGGCGCCCACGAGCGCTGCGAAGGTGCACGCCACCACTGTCGCGACCTGGTCGGAGCGCCGGAGAAGTCCTCGCATGAGACCGAACGCACGCGCCTGCCGGTAGTTTGCGAGTTCTCGAATCAGCACGCGATCGAGGCCGAGCAGCGAGGGCTGCACGACCATCGCCGACCACGCAAGCGCGTAGGAGTACGTGCCGTATCCCGAGATGCCGGCGAGTCTCGCGACCATAAGCTGTGAAAGGAAGCCCAGTCCGAGCGACGCCACCTGAAGGAGGTAAGTCCCGGCAGCGTCGACCCGGCCGCTTGCGAGACTCCCGGGGAATCCCCGTTTCGCGAGTGTGGACTGCCATCGGAGTGGGCGCGCGAGCCGTTCGTTGCCGACGGTGAAGGTGGGGCGGTGGCGCGCCCTATGTGTCGAGTTGCTCGGCTTGGTCATGTGTCGGCCCGACGCTGCTACCGCGTCATCGTCGAGTTCGTCGTGGCGGACCGCGTCCCTGCCGGAGCTCGGCTCCGAGTTGGGAGGACTTCGCCCTTCTGATGCCGCCCGCGTCCGCAGCGTGTTCCTTCGCAGGACAGGCGGCGCGCGGGCCTGACGTTGAACTGGTCACGCGGCCGCCGTGCGCGGTCAGAGGAGCTCGCGCGTGCCGTGGGCAGCCGCAAGCCGGGCTAGGGTCACGATGTTCATGTGGGGCCCGTGCGCTCACACACGTCGGGGCCAGGTGGTCGATGGCCGCCAAGACGTCTTGCCGTTTTGAGCCTCGCCTACCTACGACTAGGGGAGCGCCCAGGCGCGGACGTAGTCCACCCAAAGGTGTGTCGGGCTGGTCGCCTGCGATACGAACCCATCCTGCATCTGAAGCGAGACCAGCATGAAGAGTGGAACCTTCGCCTCGGGGGGCGTCGCGAAGCGAGCGAGCTCGAGCCGGTCGAAGTAGATGACGATCCAGTGTGGGGTCACGAGGCAGCCATAGCGATGGAACTTGCCGTCGAACATATCGCCGGGAGCGAAGGCCGGGATCTTCGAGAGGCCGACGTAGTTCGACTTGTGGTCGTCGGACGTATCGGTGTGGCGGTGGACGGTCATGTGGTAGCCGTCGTAATCGTTGTCGCCATACGCCTCGACGACATCGATCTCAGAGCGTGTCGGGGCGGAGGGATCCTGGGAGTAGAGCCAGAACGCCGGCCACGAGACGGCCTTCTGGAAAGCCATCTTCGCCTCGAAGTAGCCATAGCGCTGCGCGAATCCTGAACGCAGCTTGTTTACCGTCTGCATGTGGCCTGAGTACCACGACCCACCGACCTTCTGCATGGTGATCGTGAGCACTCCGGGTGTGTCGACGGAGAACGTTACGGGCGTGGCCAACGGGCTGAGGAAGTGCGCAAGTGACGTATCTGGCCGGGCCGGCGCATACCACGGCCCTGCTCCGGAGGCCCCGTCCGTGATGGTCGACACCGAATTGAAGTCGTCGTTGAACGTCTTCGTGTAGCCGGTGAGGTTCAGCTGTTGTCCCTGGTTTGACTCGTCCCATGCGGCGGTGGCCCAGTCGAAGACGGGAGCTTCGCAATTGCGAACGTCTTCCCCACTCGTACATGTGTCGCTGCCGCTGCCTCCGTCGAGGAGGTCGGTTCCTCCGCCGCCGTCGAGCGAATCCCGGCCGGCCCGACCCTCGATGTGGTCGTTCCCTCCCATCCCCTTGAGGGTGTTTCGCCCCGCGTCGCCGATGAGCGTGTCCCCGCCACCGGTGCCACCGAGGCTCTCGACGCCGCGCAGGACGTCTCTACCGTCTCCGTGGGCGAGTCCGCGGGTCAAGTCGGCGACAATCGGACGTCGGCCCTGCCAGCTGACGCGGTCCGAGCCCAGTCCCCCGAGAAACCGATCATCGAAGACGTCCGCATCGTCGACCATGAGGTCGTCTCCCGGGCCGGCTCGCATTAGGTCGTCGCCCGGACCGCCACGCAGACGGTCGCGCCCTCGGCCCCCATAGAGCTGATCTCGACCCGGACCGCCACACACGACGTCGTCGCCTCCGCGCGCGTGAACGCGGTCGTTTCCTCGCCCGGCGACGATGACGTCCCTGCCCGCGGTGCCGACCAGGTAGTCGTCTCCGTTTGTCCCGACGATCGTCGCTGGTTGCCCCAAGCAGGTTGGCGAAGCGGCCGTGGCCGGAGCCGGAGCCCCATGGAGTGCGAGAGCACCAAGCAACGCGATCGCGCCAAGCTTCATGCCCCGGTCTTCGGCACCCGTTGACGCGAGCTTTAGCCGGTGACCGCCTAACCGGTCAACGGGCCGGAGAGGTCGGCCAGCACGCTGGCGAAGTCCCCCGGGGCCTGATTCTCAGCCGGGACGCGTGGGAGTGCGTGCGAAGACGATCTCCACGAGATCGCGCTTCCGGCGGTCGTGTAGGCACCACGAAAGCCGAGGTCGGCGACCAGACGCGCGACGCTCCGACTCCACGCGCCGAAGGGATAGGCGAACTGGTCCACCTCGACGCCGGTTTGGGCGCGAAGCCGCTCGGCGCCGCCGGCGATCTCGGCGCGGGCGTCCTGACGCGAGCAGGTCGGCAGGGCGGCATGGGTGAGCGTGTGCGCGCCGAGCGCGAAGCCGGGAAGCTCGGCGAACTCACGTACCTGCTCCCACGTCAGCAGGACGCCCCCGGAGGGGCGCGGCGCGCCTGCCCACTCGGCGATCTCGTCGAGCGCCGCCTCTCGCGTCGGCGCATCGAGCGCGCGCAGGGCGAGCCAGACGTCGTAGTAGGCGCGCAGGCGCGTCCCCGGCTCCGCATTCCAGGGTTCTGGAGCGTTCGGCGACGGGCGCCGTTCGTCGGCGGGGGGCGGCGGAATGCGCCACCGCTCGCCACCGCTCGAGAGTGTCAGCGTCGGCGGCAGCCGTGCGGGCTCGAGCAGGAGCGAGGCGAGCTGGTCCCACCAGGGAGGGGTGCCGGCGTCGACCAGGCCGGTGGCGACGAAGAGCGTTGCCGGAATCCTGTGCTCGACGAGGATCGGTGCCGCGACCTCGAGGTTGTCGGCGTAGCCGTCGTCAAACGTGACGGCGACGGCCCGTTCCGGCAGGTTTCGCCTGGCGAAGCCGTCGACGAGCTCTGCGAGGGAGACCGGAGACCAATCGCGCGCGAGCGCCTCCATCTGTCCGCCGAACATCTCGGGGTCGACCGTCAAGCGCCAGGGGTCGAGGCGCCGTTCGCCGACGCGGTGGTAGACGAGAACCACCGCGCGTGGCCGGGCCGCGGGGAGCAGTTGCCGCGTGAACGCGGCCAGGCGCTCGATCGTCCTCACCTGACCGCCCGGACCGCCACGAGCAGCTCGCAGCCCGCCTCAGTGCGGTCGAGCTCGGCGGAGGCGAGCTCCGCCGTCGCGAGGCCCTGCAGGAACGCGGCGGCCGCGAGCGAGTTGCCATGAGCCTCGACGGTAACGTTTCGCCGGCCGAAACCGGAGGCGAAGAGCCGGCGCGCGAGCAACGAGCCGAGCCCCCACGACCAGGTGCGGCTCCACTCGTCCTGCGAGAGCTGGCTGATGCCGGGGAATGTTGCGAGGACAACCCCGCCCGGACGCAGGATCCGGTGGAGCGTGGCGACGGCGCGGTCCACGTCGTAGATCAGGTGCAGGGTCTGGGTCAGAACGATGCAGTCGAAAATCCCGTCTGCGATCTGCGGAGCGTGGATGAGGTCACCGACGATGGTCGCCGCCGGATTGCCGGCGTGGACGTGCAGCACGTCCCGTCGGGTCGCGCGACCGCCGCCGTAGCGGCGCGTGTATTCGTCGTCTCCGATCTCGAGTGTCCGGCCGGCGATGTCGCACCGGTGCGTCTCGAGGAAATGCTCGATGTAGTAGCGGTCGATCGGCAGGCCGCACTCGTACCCGAACTCGCGGCTGACGGGCGCCAGCCGCCGCAGGCCGCCCCAGTCCCACCGCTCCGTTTCTGGCCGGGCCATGACTACGTCGCCTCAGGCGCGCGGCTCCGGCCGCACGAGGACGGTGAAGTGGTCCCGCAGGAGCTCCCAGCCGTGGGCGGCGGGTGCGATCACGCGATACGCCCGCGGGTGGCGGTACGGACGCGCGGCGCGGGCGATCGCTGCGGCCAGCGGTCGAGACGGCGACGCCGAGAGTTGAGCGCTGTAGCGGTCGAGCCACTCGATGTACCTGCGCCGAGCGGCGTTCGGCCGCCACGGATGGTACGCGCCCTCGCTGATCGCGCGGTGGGTGGACGAGCCTTCATGCTGGCGATACCGCTCGCCGGGGACGGCATCGACGCGGATGCGGCAGTGCAGCGCGAGCTTCGCGATCAGCGTCTGGTCCTCGTACAGATCCTGCAGGGATTCGTCGAAGCCACCGAGGCGCAGGAGCGTCTCGCGCCGGGCCATCACCGCGCACAGGCAGGGAACGCTGCCGGAACGCTCGAGGAAGCGGATGAGCAGGCCCGGCGGCTCGTATGTCTCGTTCGAGCGCACCCAGAGGCGGCTCAGACGCTCGCGGGCGCCGGCCGCCCCGCCGGGATCGTCCCAATACCACGTCCGCCCGTACACCGCATCCGCGCCCTGGTCGCCGTCGAGGATCGCGGCCTGATGCCGGAGCTTCCCCGGCAGCAGGAGGTCATCGGCGTCCAGAAAGACGACGTAGTCGCCGCGGGCGGCGCGAAGCCCGGCATTCCGCGAGCTGCTCTTGCCGAGGTTGACGTGGCCGGGATGGTCGAGGTGGCGGATCCGCGCAGGGTCACGCGCGGCTGCCGCCCGCGCAACGCCGGTGCTGGCGTCGGTCGACCCGTCGTCGACCAGAATCAGCTCGAAGCGATCGTGCTCCTGTGCCTCGACGCTCGCGATCGTCTGCTCGAGGTACGAGCCTGCGTCGCGGAAGGGGGTGATCACCGACACGGTCGCCGCGGAGGCGGGCGGGCTCCGGCGGACCTGCGGCGAGACGGGCCGTAGTCGTGCCCCGAGCGCGGCGCGATACGGGTGCTGCGCCCGCCGAAGCTCGGACGCCAGCACCGCGGCGACAGCCTCGTCAACCGGCAGGTCGGCGAGGTGCTCCGCCAACCATTCGAGGAACGCGCGCCGCTCGCGGTAGTAGCGCGCGTAGGAGAAGCGCATGCGCGGCTCGTTCGCCTCGTGGCGGCGGTAGCGCGCCCAGAAACGGCTCGAGACGTAGGTCGCCGAGCGCAGGTACAGCTTCGCGAAGAAGATCTGGTCCTCATACAGGCCGGAGAACGGCATCTCGAACCCGCCCGCCTTCTCGTACGCCTCGCGGCGCACGAGGGCGTTGCACGTCGTCGGGGACTGGACGCGGTTCTCGAGGAGCTGTGGCAGCAGCCTGAGCGGCGGATAGAGGCGATCGGGCGCGACGCCGAGGTCGTAGAAGGAGTCGCTGCGCGCCGCGTTCGGGTCCCAGCTGCGCCACATCTGCGTACGGCCGTAGACCATCCCCGCGGCCGGGTGGGCGTCGAGGACGGCGACCTGCTCGGCGATCTTGTCGGGAAGCCACACGTCGTCGGCGTCGAGAAAGGCGATCAGTCCGCCGCGTGCGGTCTGCATCCCCAGCGTCCGCGCGGCGCTCATGCCGCGGCTGCCGCGGTCGGCGTGCCGTACGAGCCGGACGCGGTCCGGCGCGGCACGGGCGACGCGGTCGGCGATCTCCGCGCTCCGGTCGGTCGAGCCGTCATCGACCACGACGAGCTCCAAGTTGGGGTAGGTCTGACGAAGCACGCTGTCGATCGCCTCCGCGAGGAACCGCTCGCCGTCGCGGACGATCGTCACCGCCGAGACGAGAGGCGATGCCATCAGGAAGCGGTCTCCCGTGTGGCGAGGACGACCGGAAAGCCTGCGAAGCCGAGCCAGTCGACGGTCCTGCGGCAGGCCTCGTCGAAGGCGACCGGCGGCGCGAAGCCGAGCATTCGGCGCGCCTTCGCCGTCGGGAACCGATAGCCGCAGGTCTGCAGGATCGAGGTCTCGAGGTCGGGCACCGGCGCCCTGGCCCGGGGAGACGCGTCTTCGCAGGGGCGCACCGCGACGCGCCGGATCGCGCTGCGCAGCGGGCGCGGAACGTGGTCGAGCAGGACGCGAGCGGCCGGATCGTCCCTGAGCGCGAGCAGGCGCTCACCGCGCGTTGGTTGCGGCGCGCGGGGCGCGAGGTCGGCGACCGCCTCCCAGGAGCTTCCCAGGGCGCGGCAGACCGGTTCGTAGAGCATCCGCCAGGTGAGCGCGTCGTCGTCGGCCACGAGAAACGTCTCGCCGGCCGCCTCCTCGTGCTCGAGCGCGAGGCCGACCGCGTGCACGAGGTTGTCGACGTAGATGCCGTTACAGACGCCGCCGCCGCCGGCGACGACGTACGCGCTCCCGTCGGCGACGGCGCGCGCGAAGCCGGCGATCCATTGCGAGCGCGGCCCGTAGACGATCCCGGGCCTCAGGATCACGAACCGCACTCCCGTCTCGCGGCAGGCCCGTCGGAGCGCCCGCTCGCCGCGGGCCTTCCAGCCGTTGTACGGCACCGGGTGGCGGCGCGGGAGGGGCGCCGCCTCGTCGGTCCCCCTCCGGGCGTCCCAGCCGTGAACGGCCATCGAGCTCAGGTAGATCACGCTGCGGGCACCCGCCTCGGCCGCCGCCCGCGCCACGCGCGCCGGGCTCTGTGTGACGAGCGGGCGCGCTCCCGCGGCCGCATGCACGACGGCGTCGCAGCCGGCGAAGGCACGGGCGAGGCCGCGCTCGTCGAGCGCATCGGCGACGCGGCAGTCGAGTGCCAGCCGGAGCGCGGATGCGGCGGCCTCGGGACGGCGGACGACCGGGACGATCTCGGCCCGCCCTTCCAGGTGCCATCGCTCGACAAGCCGGCTGCCGACGAAGCCGTTCGCGCCGATGACCGCGACCCTCAGCACCTCGCCACCTCGCGTGCGCCGGCTCGGAGCTCCCGGGCGCTGTCGAGCTCGCGCCGGCCGAGCCACGGCGACTCGAGAAACAGGCTTCCCGACTCCGCCGCGGCGAGCGCTCCGACCGACTCGATCACGTCGTCGGCCGGCACCCACAGGGGCGCGGTGCCGCCGACGGCGGCGAGCACGTTCCTGAGCTGGAGGTCGAAACAGTCGAGGAATGTCCGTCCGGCGGGGGCAGGCGACCCGGGGATCTCCTGCTGGAAGTCCGGGGCTGCGGACACGCCGGAGGGGCCGAGCACGTCCGCCTCGGCCAGGTCGCGACAGTCGAGGACACCGGAGATGCGCTCGACCATGAGCCCGCCCGGGAGGTCGTACTCGCGGCTCAGCCGCACCTCGCCGCTGCAGCCGTCCGCCCAGGCGAGCTCCAGCACGCAGTTCGCCGCCGTCCCGCCCATCGCGTCGTCGCGGCACCCGACCGCGTCCGGGGCGCCGAGCCACCAGACGAGCAGGTCGAGCACGTGCGAGCCGACGTCCCAGAGCAGTGAGTTCCCGGTCTCCGGCGCGAAGTACGCGGGGGAGGCGACCGGCCAGCGGAAGGGGCCGCCCTCATGCCAGACGATCCGGGTCGGACGCTCCTCGAAAAGGAGCCGTCCGAGCAGGCAGGCGGAGCGCGAGAAGCGCCGGACCATGCCGACCGCACAGGTGAGGCCGCGCTCGCGGCCGAGCTCGGCGAGGCTCTCGGCCTCGGCGCGGTCGAGGGTGAACGGCTTCTCGCACAGGACGTGCTTCCCGTGCTCGAGGAGCCCCCGCACCTGCCGGCCGTGCGTGGACGGCGGCGAGGCCACGATCGCGAGCTCGTCCGCGCCGTCGTCCAGCACGGCTTCCCAGCTAGGCGCAACGGTCGCCGGCAGCAGCCTGGCGACCTCCGTCGCCCGTGCCGGACTCGCGTCGAAGAGCCGCACCGCCTCGACCTGGCCGCCCGCGAGGAGGCGCGCGAGCGCGGGGGCGTAGTAGGTGCGCGCGACCGCGCCGCACCCCACGAGGGCGACGCGCACGGGTGGCTCACAGCGCGCATGCGCGCCGATCGGCCTCACCGCGCCCCCGGGGTGGCCGAGCGGGCGAGGACCCGGGCGATCCCCGCTGCCGTGCGCGGAGACCGCTCGAGCCGCCAGGCGACCCGCAGCTGGGCGCGGGCCGCAGCGGCGTCACCCCGCGACTGGAAGTTCCGGGCCGTCTCGAGCGCCGACTCCGCGTACCGGGAGCAGGCGGCCCGCTTGACGGCGCGCCGCTCGGCCGGCTCGAAGTAGTCCGCGAAGAGCTCGATCGCCAGCCGGGTGTGGTCGAGGTTCAGCCCATTGCGCAGGTTCCGGCCTGTGTTCGAGTCGTCGTGCAGCCGGTAGCAGGCAAGCGGCCGCTCCTCGTAGTACACGGGGAAGCGAGCGGCGACGCGCACCCACATCTCCCAGTCCTCGGCGCACGCCAACCGGCCGTCGAAGCCGCCGAGCTGCTCGTAGACCGAGCGGCGGACGACGATGCACGGGGTCATGATCCGCTGCTCGGCGGCGAGGAAGCGGGCCCCCTCGGCGAGCATCCCGGAGGCCGGGGGGTCGTGCGGGGCGACGTCGAGCCGGCGGCCGCGCTCGTCGACGTACACGTGGCGGCAGTACGCCGCGCCGGCCTCCGGGTGCTCCCGCAGGCGGTCGCCGAGGATCCGGTAGAAGCCCTCGAGCACGACGTCGTCTCCGTGCAGCAGGTGGACGACCTCGCCGCGCGACCGCCGCAGGCACGTGTTCAGGTTCGCGACGACACCGACGTTCTCGGGCTGGCGGGAGAAGCCGACCCGCCTTCCGCCGAGCCGCGTGACCACCTCCTTGGGGTCGTCGGTGGTCGAGTGGTCGTCGACAACCTCGATCTGCATCGCCTCGGGCCCAGTGTCCTGCGCGAGCACCGAGCGCAGCGTCGCTTCGAGGTAGCCGGCGCAGTTGTACGTCGGGATCATCACCGACCACCGCGGGCGGGCGCCGCCTACTGCCGCCACATCTACGTCGACGAAGAGGGCCGCTGGCTCGAGCTCGGGCCTCTCGAGCCGGCCGCGTCGGGGCCGCTCGTCGACGCCGCGGCCTTTCTCGCCGGAGAGCAGCGCGTCATGACGCCCTGCATGGTGGTTCGGCGCTCCGTCTACGAAGAGATCGGCGGCTTCGACTCGAGGCTCGCCTGCGCCGAGGACTGGGAGATGTGGGTGCGCGTCGCGAACCGCTTCGGCGTCTTCTACGAGGAGGAGCCG
>JBKPMQ010000374.1:0-7518 GCA_046732235.1 Actinomycetota bacterium | reverse complement strand
TGTCGAAGGTGAGCACGTCGGCCTCGCCCACCAGGTCGGCGAGGCGGGCGCCGCCGATCACGCCCGCCGCGGGGCCCGAGGCGGCCAGGCCGATCGGGAGCTCCCGGGCGCGGTCGGCCGACGCGACGCCGCCGTTCGTCTGCATCAGGTGCAGCGGCACCCGCACGCCCTCGCCCCGCACCTCGTTCCCGACGGCGCCCAGGTACTCGCCCAAGAGCGGCAGGAGCGACGCGTTCATCGCCGTCGTCGACGCGCGCACGTACTCGCGGTACTCGGGCACGACCCGCGAGCTAAGCGAGACCGCGACGCCGGGCAGCTCCTCGCCCAGGATCTCGCCCACCCGGTCCTCGTGGGCCGGGTTCAGGAACGAGAAGAGGAGCATCACGGCCACCGCCGCGACGCCCTCCTCGCGCAGGCGCCGCGCCGCGGCGCGCACGCCGTTCTCGTCGAGCGGCTCGACCTCCTCGCCGGACGCGCCGATCCGGCCCTTCACCGGCAGGCACAGCTCGCGGGGCACGATCGGCTCGGGGTCGGGCGTCCACAGGTCGTAGACGTGGCGGCGCATCTGCGTCCCGATGGCGAGCACGTCGCGGAAGCCCTCGTTCGTGATCAGGCCCGTCCGCGCCAGCCGCCGCTGGACGATGGCGTTCGTCGCCACCGTCGAGCCGTGCGCGAGGTAGTCGACGTCGCCCGCCGCGGCGCCGGCCCGCTCGAGCAGGCTGCGCAGTCCGTCCATGAAGCCGGCCTCGATCCGCTCCGGCGTCGAGCGCACCTTGGCGATCCGCACCCGGCCGTCGTCGGACACGATGACGGCGTCGGTGAAGGTCCCTCCCACGTCGATTCCGATCCGACCCATGCGTGGCGGCGATGCTACGAAGGCCGCGGCCGGCCGCCAATCCGCCAATTGACGTATGCCGTGCTCCGTATCCCGGCGCGGCTGGAGATGGAGCCATGTTGGGGCCTGGCCCCCGCAGCGCGGGGCCAGGCCCCGGGTTCGTGGTGGTCCACTACACTCGGTCGCTCCCGACCAGGAGAGACGACCCATGTGGCCCGAGGGAAAGCGCGCGGCGGCGGCCTTCACGTTCGACTTCGACGCCGAGGAGGTCTGGATCGGCGAGGACCCGGCCAACGCCGAGCGGCCGGGGACGCTGTCGCAGGGCACCTACGGGGCCAAGGTGGCGGTGCCGCAGATCCTCGCGCTGCTGCGCCGGCACGGGCTCAAGGCGACGTTCTTCATCCCCGGGCGGGTGGCCGAGCAGCACGGCGACCGGGTGCGCGAGATCATCGCCGACGGGCACGAGGTCGGCCACCACGGGTACACCCACACCTCGCCAGCGAACCTCGACGCGGACGCCGAGGAGGAGGAGCTCACGCGCGCCCTCGAGATCCTGCGCGGCTTCGGCGCCGACGTGGTCGGCTACCGCTCGCCGTCATGGGACTTCAGCAAGGCGACGCTCGGCCTGCTCGAGAGGCACGGCTTCGCGTACTCGTCCAACCTGATGGACGACCTCTACCCCTACCGGCACGAGGGCAAGCGGCTCGTCGAGCTCCCGATCCAGTGGATCCTCGACGATGCCGCCCACTTCTGGTTCGACGGCCGCGAGAGCTGGACGCGGCGGATCTCGACGCCGAGCGAGGTGCGCGAGATCTGGGACGCGGAGTTTGCGGGCATCCGCGACCTCGGAGGCGCCTTCGTGCTCACGATGCACCCCCAGATCATCGGCCGCCCCAGCCGCCTGGCCCTCCTGGACGGGTTCATCGCCCACGTGCGCCGCCACGGCGACGTGTGGATCACCACCTGCCGGGAGCTAGCAGCACGGGTGCCCTGACCGCGGCCGGGCGCCGGCCCGCAGGGGCGAGCCACGCGGGCAGGCGGAACCCGGACTCGGCGTACGGAGCCGGATGCAGGATCCGGTCGACGCCGTCCTGCACCTGGAAGACGAGGTGCGCCTGGCCGAGCGACGGATCGGCGGTCTCGAGCGGGTAGGAGCGGCCCGTCTGGTCGGGGTCGCCGAGGAAGTAGGACCCGTTCACGCCGCGGTGGCTGATCCGCCGCAGCTCGCCCGCGACGTCGGCGAAGCGGTGCACGTCCGCCGCCCGCGACCAGGCCTGCGCCAGCATGTGCACCTGGTCGTAGGCCGACCCCGCCAGCGAGCGCCCCGGCGGGCGGCCGAACGCCGCCGCGTACCGGCGCCGGAACGCCCGGCCGATCGCGTCCGAGTACGTGCCGGTGACGGTCGACCAGATCACGCCCTCGGCGGCGGCGCCCGCGTCGCGGCAGAAGATCGGGAGCGACGGCGCGTAGATCATGACCACGAGCGCCCGGACGCGGGCGGCCACGAACGCCCGTTGGAAGGCCGCCGCCTCGTCGGGCACGAAGTGCGTCAGCACGACGGCGCCCGGCTCCTCGTCGCGGACGCGGACCATGATCGCCGGCCAGTCGACCCCGTGCAGGCCGACGACGATCGGGTCGGCCACCGTCCACCCCGCCCGCTCGGCGTGCTCGCGCGCCACCGGCCCGAACGGGTGGCCGGCGTCGACCGGCGTCTCGATCGGCAGGATGCGGCGCCGGCCCGGCGACCAGCCGCCGCCCGCGCGCAGGTCCTCGAGAAACGCGATCGTGCCGGTGCCGTAGTTCACCTCGGTGGGGCCCACCTGGAACACGCGGCCGAACGCGGCCGGGTCGTCGCGCACCCACCCGGCCTGCTCCTCCGAGGTCATCGCCGTCACGATCGGGCAGCCGTGGTCTCGCACCGACGCGTAGTCGGCCGGGGTGAGGAAGTGCGTGTAGCCGCCGACGACGGCGTCGACGTCCTCGTCCGCGAGGCGTCGCAGCCCCGTGCCGAAACCCTGCGCGTCCTCGGCCGAAACCTCGGCGTGCACCTGCTCGATCAGGCGGCCGCCCACCCCTCCGCGGGCGTTCAGCTCCAGGACGGCGAGCGCCGATCCCTCCCGCACCTCGCGGCCGTCGCCGTCCGCGTCGGATGCGTCCACGAGGGTGCCGAGCCGGATCGGGCGCAGGCGCCGGCGCAGGACACGCTCCCAGCCCGGGTGCTCGCCGCGCACCGCGGTCGGCGCCAGACCGGCGGCGGTCTGGTCGACGATGCCGACGCCCAGGACGCCGAGGGCGCGGCCGCTCCCGGGGACGGGCACCCGCACGAGGCCCTGGTCGGTCGCCACCGCGGCCACACCGGCGCGGGTGGACTGGCCGAGCTTCGTGATGATGCGGCTCACGTGCGTCGAGACGGTGCGCGTGCGCATCCCGAGGTGGGCGGCGATCTGCGGGTTCGAGAGCCCCCCGCAGATAAGCGTGAGCACGTCCAGCTCCCGCACCGTCAGGCCGTACGCGGGCGACGAGCACTCGAGCTCGACGAGGGCGCCCGGCGGTCGCAGGTCGCCGTCGGGCCGCCGCTCGCGGGTGAGGCAGACCGCGTACCAGGAGCGGGCGCCGTCGACCCACGTGAAGCGCGTCTGGCGCAGCTGCGTGCGCGCGAACGCGACCGCGTAGCGGGCCAGCGGGTCGAGCCGGGCAAGCAGGTCGACGCCGGCGCGCGTGTCGACGGGCGCGACCCGCCCGTCGGCCCGCACCCGGACAGCCACGCATCCGGTCTGCGCGGCCGGCGCCTCGTGGTGACGTTCGCGGTTGATCATTCGTCCGGGGGCGACGATTCTACGCCCCCGCGGGGGTGCCCCGGCCGGCCAGCGTGCGCAGCCTCGGGACGAGCGCCCGATCGGAGACCGGCGCGAAGAACGCTACGTCGGCCGCCTCGACGTCGGCAAGGGCGCCCTGGAGCCGCGTGCGGCCCGCGGGCGTCACGGTGACGCGGACGGTGCGGGCATCGCTGGGATCGCGCAGCCGCTCGACCAGGCCCTCGCGCTCGAGCGCCCGCACCACCTGGCTCGTCATCATCGCGTCGGTGCCCGCGTGCTCGGCCAGGCGGCGCTGGGCCGGCTGCTCGCCCTGCTCGCCGAGCCACCAGGCCGAGGCGAGCAGGACGAACTGGACGTGGGTGAGGCCGTGCGGCGCGAGCGCCGCGCGCATCGCCCGCTGCCAGCGCAGGGTCGCGTGCCAGAGCAGGAACCCCGGGCTGTCCCAGGCCGATGCGTGCGCCGACTTCACGCCGGCTGCCCGGCCCGCATTGCCGCGTCCGCGAGCGCGGCCACGCTCTCGGGCAGGTCCTCCGCGACGGCCGGGCCAACCTGCTCGGCGTCGGGCCCCTCCGCCTCGATCGAGACGAAGATCCGCGACCCGCCCGCGCGCGACTCGACGCGGTGCTGGAAGCGCAGAACGAGCAGCCCCAGCCGCGTTTCATCGGCGAACCCGACGCCGGGCTCGACGGCCGTGAGCCGGAACGCGATCGGCTCCGGCATCCCCTGCGGGTGAAGCGTCCCGGTCGCCCCCGCGGCGAACGGCCCGTCGAGCGTGGTCGCGATCAGGCTCGCGTCCCATGCCGGCCACCCCTCGACGTTCACCCACAGGGCGAAGACGGCCTCGGGGGCGGCGGCGCTTCGGTGCGTGTGCTCGGTCTTCCACATCTTCCGTCAGTCTCACTTCGTATGTGCGCTTATCATAAGCGCGCATATCTTATGTGTCAAGAAACGCCCGCCCGGCGCCTCGCCGGGCGGGCGCGTCGAGGCTCAGCTCGGGTCGGGGACGATCCGGATGTACGGCTTCGGCGACTTCCAGCCGTTCGGGAACTTCTCCTTCGCGGCCTCGTCGGACACGGAGCCGGAGATGACGACGTCCTCGCCCTTCGTCCAGTTGACGGGCGTTGAGACGGCGTGCTTGGCGGTGAGCTGCAGCGAGTCCAGCGCGCGCAGCACCTCGTCGAAGTTGCGGCCGGTGGTCATCGGGTAGACGAACACGAGCTTGATCTTCTTGTCCGGCCCGATCACGAAGACGTTGCGCACGGTCTGGTTGTCCGCCGGTGTGCGGGCGGCCGGATCTCCCGACACGTCCGGCGGCAGCATGCCGTAGGCCTTCGACACCTTGTAGTCGGCGTCGCCGATCATCGGGTAGTTGACCGCGTAGCCCTGCGTCTCCTCGATGTCCTTGGCCCAGTCGCCGTGCTTGTCGACGGGATCGACCGAAAGGCCGATGATCTTCGTGTTGCGCTTGTCGAACTCGGGCTTGATCTTGGCCATGTAGCCCAGCTCGGTCGTGCAGATCGGGGTGAAGTCCTTGGGGTGCGAGAAGAGCACCGCCCAGGAGTCGCCCATCCAGTCGTAGAAGCTGATCGGACCCTCGGTCGTATCGGCCTGGAAGTCCGGGGCCGTTTCGCCCAGGTTCAGCGTCATCTCGAGTCCTCCCTCGTCAAAAACGTTTGGATCCAAAATCATAACGCCCCGCAGGCGACCGGTATTCCGGGTCGCTAGGCATGCTGCATGACGCGCTCGCGGGCATCGCGCAGGAAGGCGATCGCCGCGGCACGCGAGTCGGGCGATCCCGTCAGCTGGGAGTAGGTGCGGGCGGCGCCACGGAAGGCCGGGTCGTCGAAGAACGGGTCGATCCGGCCTGCCCACGGCGATGCGTACAGGTACGGCTCGGCGTGGTGGCGGTCGCCGGGCGATGCGCCGTACGTCGCCCGCTTCCCGGCCGCCTCCTCCCCGGCGTCGACGGCAGCGTCGAAGTGCTCGGGCCAGATGCGCACGATCGTCGCGTCGTCCTCCCCGCCCGCCTCCGCGCGGATCGCGTCGAGGACGTCGGTGGCGAAGGCGTACCAGTCGCCCAGCGCCCGGGACGCCGCGGCATCGACGGCGAGCCGCTCGTCCAGGTCGCCATGCGGCGGCACGTCGAACTGCTCCTGCTGCCCCACGTCGGGCTCGATCCCGGCCAGCCGGGCGGCGGCGTTCAGCGAGCCGATGGGATGCCGGGCGCCGTCGACCACGAGCTCGGCGCCGTCGACGCCGATCACGCGGCCGTCGAACGGGAACGTCGAGAATCCGCCCGGTGTCGCCCGCATGATGATCTCCCCGTTCACGAGCCGCTGGGCCGGGGCGATCACGTAGACGGCCAGCCGGTGCAGCGCGTCGCGCGTCTCGGGGAAGGCCGCCGGCAGTGGCGCGAGCGTCATCGCGCCTCCGCCCATCCGCGGAAGGCCTGCACGAGCCGATCACGGAAGACCGGATCGATCGCCTCGGGCTCGAGCTGCCCGGCGAGGCGCAGCGTGAGCCGCATCTGGTCGAGGTAGGCCGCACAGCCGTCGCAGCCGCCGAGGTGAGCCTCGAACCGCGCCCGGTCGCGCTCGTCCAGCGCGCCCTCCAGGTAATCGGTCACGAGCTCGACGACCTCGCGGCAGGCCAGATCGCGTTTGCGGCGCATGAATCTCATGCGGCCGCCTCGCCGAGGTACTCCTCGAGCCGTGCCCGCACCTTCGACCGGGCCCGGTGCAGCAGCACCCGCTGGTTGGACTCCGACAGGTCGAGCGCCTTGCGCACCTCCGCCGACGACCAGCCCTCGACGTCGCGCAGCGTGATCACCTGCCGCTGCTGGGGCGGAAGCTCCCCGATCGCGTCGAGCACCCGCGCCCGGGCTTCGGCCGAGAGCAGGACGTCCTCGGGGACGCCGTCGAGCGCCTGCGGCGGCGACGCCCACGCGCCCCCGGGCAGGAACCGCTCCGGGTCCACCGCGGCCTCGTCGTCGCCGAGCGACGAGAAGGGCACCGACCGGCTCTCGCGGACTCCACGGGTGATCGCCTGGTTCACGAGGATGCGGAAGATCCAGGTGCGCAGCGACGAGCGGCCTTCGAACGACTCCAGGCCTCGGAGCACACCGAGCCACGTGTCCTGGACGACCTCCTCGGCGGCGGTACGGGTGCGCACGTAGCCCAGCGCGACCCGCAGCAGCGACGTGTTGTACCGGTCGACGAGCTCCTCGAATGCCCGCTCGTCGCCGGCGAGGATGGCCGCGACCGTGCGCATGTCGTCCGGCGAAGCAGCGCCCGGAGCGGTGTCGGCGTCCCGAGAGGTCACGAGCGTAAGCATCTCGCAACGCACCGTCTCGGGGGGCGGCCGGAGCGTTACGGACCGGGCATATGGTGCGCCGGTGCGCACCGAGCCCGACGACCTCGACCGCGCCGGCCTCGCCGCCGCGCTCGCCGCCGGCTGGGGCCTCGAAGGCGCCGAGCTCGAGTACGTCCCCGAGGGCGGCGGCAGCCATCATTGGCGCTGCCGGGCCGGGGGGCAGGAGCGGTTCGTGAGCGTCGACGACCTGACGGCGACGTTCCACGAGGCGGCAGACGAGGACACGGCGTTCGCCGCGCTGGAGCGCGCCTACGGCGTGGCCGGCGCGCTGCGCGAGGAGGCCGGCCTCCGCTTTGTCGTCGCCCAGATCCCGGACCGCGGCGGGCGTCGCCTGCGCCGCCTCGGCCGCCGCTACGCGGTCCGGGTCGAGCCGGTCGTGGCGGGGACGCCCGGCCTCTTCGGCGAGTACTCGGCGAGCGACCGGCGCAGCGTCGCCGGGCTCCTGGCCCGCCTTCACAGGGCGTCCGATCGCGTACCGGCGGGCCTACCTCAGGT
>JBKPMQ010000373.1:0-2739 GCA_046732235.1 Actinomycetota bacterium | reverse complement strand
CCGCCTACTCCGCGCCGGGATGGGAGCACTCTGCCGTCGCCGCCGCCGCGTACCGCCGCGGCGACTTCGCCGCCGCGGCGACGCTCCTGCGCCGGGCCGAGGCCGAGCATCCCGACGTGGTCGGCGTCGTCTACAACCTGGCGTGCTGCGAGGCCCTCTCGGGGCAGCGTGACGCGGCGCTCGAGCATCTGCGCCGCGCGGTCGAGCTCGATCCGAAGCTCGCCGGACATGCCCGCTCCGACGCGGATCTCGACTCGATCAGGGACGACCCCAGGTTCACCGCCGCGGTCGGCTAGCGGGGCTCGACCGGGAACGCGATCTTCACGAGCGCGTTCCAGCGGGCGATCTGGCCCTCTTCGACATCGCAGGTGACCGAGACGACGTCGACGTGCGAGATGCCGCGGATCGAGCGCCCGGCCGATGTCACCGCCTCGCGGACGGCCGCGTCGGCGCCGTCGGGGGACGTCCCGATGACCTCGATGACCTTCGTGACCGGCACGCCGGTCAGGCCCGCGGGGCGGAGGGGTTCGCCTCCTCGTGCGGCTCGGTGGCGCGGAACAGGTCGCGGACGCCGGACTGGCGCGGCCGCTCGACGGTGACCTGGAGGGGCTGGTCGAGCCGGGAGGCGACGCCCGTGACCGACGAGTTCATGCGGGCGACCGAGCTCGAGACGTCCGCGACGTCCTGGCGCAGGGCGGCCATCCCGCTCGAGATCAGGTCGACGAGCAGCTCGAGATCCTCGACCCGGCCGAGCCGCTCCGCCAGCAGGTCACGGTTCACCTGCTCCATCTGCCCGGCCAGCGCGCGCACGAGCTCGCGCAGCTCGGCCAGCCGGCGCGGGGTGGCGCGCTCGTCCATCGCCCGCTCGACGGCCCGCTCGACCGCCTCGGGCAGCGACTGCTCGAGGTTGACCGCGGTCTGGCGCAGCTCGCCGACGTTGGCCTCGGCGCGGGCGAGGATGGTGCGCAGGTCGGGCATGGACGCGGGCGCGTCGCCTGGCCCGCCCTGGGGCCGGTCCGCCCGCGCCCGGGCCCGCAGCTCCTGGATGCGCCGGTAGAGCTGCGCCTCGGCCTCGGCCATCGGGTTGCGCTCCTCTTCCATCCGCCCATCAGTCTATCGGCCGTCCGCCTTCACTGCTAGGCTCGAAACGCGCAATTTCTCCGCCATCCAGGAGCCGAGATGGACGACGATCAGCCAAGCTTCACGCGCATCATCGAGCCGGCGTCCGCCGGGGCGGCGCCGCAGCCGGTCGCGGCGGGCGAGCATCCGACCCTGGTCTGGCGGCCGAAGCTGGGCGACGAGCAGGCGTTCCCGCTCGAGCACCGCACCGCGACGATCGGCCGCCATGCCGACAACGACATCGTGCTCGCCGGCCCCACCGTGTCGGCGCGGCACGCGACCGTCCGGCGCGAGTCGGTCGGCGTCGTGCTCGAGGACGAGGGCAGCCTGAACGGGACATTCGTGAACGGCCAGCTGGTGCAGCAGCACCTGCTGGAGGCCGGCGACCAGATCCAGGTCGGCCCTCACCTGCTCGTCTTCGTCCCGCCGGCCGGTGGTGCCGCCGGCGCCGCGTGACTGCCGGCCGGGCCGCCGTCGCGCCCGGCGCTGCGCGTCAGCCGGTGAACCGAAGCGGCGCCCAGCTCGGCACCGGTGCGACGTCGACGACCGGGGTCTGGTCGGTCGGCATCCGGTAGGAGAACCGGCCTTCCCCCTCGTCGAAGGTGACATCGAGCAGGCCGCTCTTGAGCCGGTGGTCGAGCCACGCGCCCCGGAAGACGAGCTTGCGCAGCCAGTAGGCGAGCGTGTCGCCGTGAAGGCTGTCGAGCAGCCCGGCGTTCGCGGCCAGGTGGCGCCCGAGCCGGCTGCGGGGGTGGTCGACCCGGCCGGCGCTCGCGAGCTCGACCAGGTCGGCGGTCTCGTTGGCGGTCAGGTCGCGGGCGGGCACGAGGTCGAGCCGCACCGCCGCGGCGGTCACGCGCTGCTCGAAATCGGTGTTGGAGAACCCGTAGCGGTAGTCGAGGAACTCGACCACATAGTCGTCCCCGGACACGTACTCGAACTCGGAATGCTCTGTGGGCGGCTCGGTGTGCCCCATATGAGGACATGGTAGTGGCCCGGATCCGATTGGAACGCGGGCCGGTGGTGTGCGAGCGGGGCGAGCTGGCCACGTCGCTGTGGCAGCGCACCAAGGGGCTCCTGGGACGATCGGGCCTCGGCGACGACGAGGGCCTGTGGATCCCGACCAGCTCGATCCACATGTTCGGGATGCGGTTCCCGATCGACGTGGTCTATGCCGACCGCGAAGGCCGCGTGCTGAAGCTCGTCCGTTGCATCAGACCGTGGCGGGCGTCGTACTGTATGGGCGCGAAGACGGCGCTCGAGCTCCCGGTCGGCGCGATCGACCGCGCCGGCGTCCAGGTGGGCGACCACCTCGTCATCGAGCACACCTAGCCCTGTCCGTCATCCCCCGCGGCGTGGTTTCGTCCAGGATCCGGCTCCCTCCTGGCCGGGTGCAAGAATCCGCTCGTGGCGACGGCTTCCGAGACGGGCGCGGTGGAGGTGCTCCTGAGCCCGCGCGGGCCGTACTCGCTGGCCGACTCCGCCGGGCGTCCCGACCCGACGCGGCGCTACCGCGGCGGCGTGCTCGACATCGTCCTGGCGACGCCCGCCGGCCCGGCCCGGGCGCGGGTCTGGCAGCGGCGAAGCGGGGAACTGGGCGCCCGGATCGTGGGGCCCGAC
>JBKPMQ010000372.1:0-5699 GCA_046732235.1 Actinomycetota bacterium | reverse complement strand
CGCCCTGGGCGCGGATGCGCTCGGCGGTCTCGAGGGCGGGGAGCCCGGCCGGTACGGGCTCGGTCAGAAAGAGGCCGATCAGCTCGCCGTCGGCCGTGTCGATCTCCTGGCCGACGATGACGGGAAAGCTCGCCCGCTCGCGCAGCTCGAGCGCGCCCGCGACCGTGTTGTGGTCCGTGATCGCGACGATGTCGATCAGCCCCGCCGCGTGCGCGCGCTCGTAGTCCGCCGGGCGGATGTGGGCGTCGTAGGAGTGGTGGGTGTGGTTGTGCAGGTCGAGCAGCCGCCGGCCCGCGGCCGGGCCGGTCACACCCCGGCGGCCTGGTCGGCCAGGAGCGTCTCGAGCGCGCGCATGCAGCTCGGGTCGAACTCGTCCCGGCGCTGCCACATGTCCGCGAGCGCCCGCCCGGCGCCGGCGCTCGAGACGTGGCCGCCCGACTCCACGAAGGCCGCCGCGACCGCGATCACCCGCGACTCGATCGGCGCGTCCCGGTCCATGTCGTGGGCGGCCAGGAGCCACTCCGCCGCCTCGGCGTCGAGCGCGTTCGCGACCACCTTGGACGCCACCCGGGCGCGCTCGTCGCGGTCTCCGCCCGGCGTGGTCGAGTCGTAGAGAAAGGCCGCCAGCCGCACCCGGTCGGTGCGGTCGGGGGAGAGGCCCACCTGGGCGGCGATGTGGCCGGCGTACTCGCTCACGGCCCGCGAGGTGGCCGACTGGCCGCGCGCGGCCTCGAGGGCGCGCATCGTCCGCTCGTAGGTGTCGCGCTCGAGCTGGCGGGCGCGCTCCTCGGCCGAGAGCGCCTCGACCACCTCGGAGTCGTACGCCACCGCGCGGCCGCCGCCGCCGCGGCGAGCCCAGTAGAGGGCGCCCGTCGCGAGCCGCACGAGCTCGCCCTGGGTGTCGCCGTCGGCCGGGACGCCGGCCACGCCGGCGGAGACCGTGGCGCCCTGGGCCGAGGAGGCGAAGGCCCCCGCGAGCCGCTCGAGCAGCGCTCGGGCCACCTCGGGCTCCATCCCGGGGAGGACGAGCCCGAACTCGTCGGGGCCGATCCGGGAGACGTTGTCGTAGGTGCGCACCCCCGACGCGAGGCAGCGCGCCGCGGTGCGCAGGAGCTCGTCGCCGGCGGCATGGCCGCGGCGCTCGTTCGCCTCCTGGAAGCCGTCCAGATCGACCATCGCCACCGCCACCGGCACGCCGCTGCGCATCGCGCGCGCGAGCTCGCGGGCGAGGGCGCGCTCGAAGCCGCGGTGGTTCGAGAGGCCGGTGAGCACGTCCTGGGTGCCGGAGCTGTCGCCGGCCCGCTCCCAGAGCCGGGCCGACTCGATCGCCTGGGCGGCGAGCACGGCGATCAGGCGGATGCCGGAGAGGTCGGCGTAGGCCGGGGCATGGGTGACGATGCAGCCGACGGTGCGCCGCGCGCTGATGAGCGGCACGAGCCAGCGGTCGCCGATGTGCACCGGCCGGTCCGGCTCCGGCGGGTCGAGCTCGTCCGCGCCCTCGCCGGCCGCGAGGCGCAGGTTGGCGCCGTCCTCCGAGAGCACATAGGCGGCGGTCGCGACGCCGGAGAGCGATTCCGAGACCGCCTTGCACACGGCCGCCATGACGGCGGGCAGGTCGAGCCCGCTCTCGCAGGCATCGACCAGCGCGTCGACGGGCGTCGCCGACTGCTTCGGCCTACGCCACATCGGCATGGTGGTGGGAGGGGAGGGACACGCGCAGCTCGGTCCCGGATCCCGGCACGGAGTCGATCCGCAGCCGTCCGCCCAGGATCTGGGCCCGCTCGCGCATCGCGGTCATGCCGTGATGCGGGAGGCCGTCGTCCGGCGGCGAGACGGCGAAGCCGGTGCCGTCGTCGCGCACGACGACCTCGAAGCCGCTGGCCGGGTCGCCGGAGACGGTGACGGACACCGACCGCGGCGTCGCGTGCTTGACCGCGTTCTGCACCGCCTCGCGCACGATCTGGTACAGGAACACCTGGTCGTCGGCGGGCAGGTCGCCCGCCGCCTCGACGTCGAGCTCCACCGACACCGCGTGGCCGCGCTCCATCTCGTCGGCGAGCGCGCGGATGGCGACGACGAAGCCCTGGTCGCGCAGGACCCACGGCTCGAGCGCGAACGAGAGCTCGCGCAGCGACCGGATCACGGAGCGCTGCCGCTCGCGGGCCGTCTCGAGCACCCGCAGCGCAGTCTCGGTCGAGCCCTCGGTGGCGTCCTCGGCGACGGCGTCGAGCATCATGGCGATGCCGGACATGGCCTGCAGCGGCCCGTCGTGCAGGAAGAGCGAGAGCTTGCGGCGTTCGTCCTGCTCGGCGGAGAGGATCCGGCGCGACAGCTCCGCCCGCTCGCTCTCGCGCATCCGCGCCTGGGCCAGCAGCGACTCGACCCGCTGGAACAGCTGGGCGTTCGCGGCCGCGCTCGCCCCGAAATCGGCCACGAGCACGGCCTGGGCCACCTCGGCCGGTCCGAAACCGGCCTCCCCGCGGACCCGGAAGAGCACGAGCACGGCGTGCAGCTCGTCGAACACGACCAGCGGCACGGCCAGCGCCGCGGCGGGGCGCAGGTGGCTCGTGAGCGCGTCGCCGCCCGGCTTCACCGGCCCTGCGGCCGGTGTGCGGCTGGCGGCCGCCTCGGCCAGGAGCGAGTCTGGGCTGGCCGGGTCGACCCGGATGCCCGCGATCGGCCCGAGCGCGATCCCGCGGGCCACGGTGGGGCGCAGATCGCGCCCGTCGGCGGAGGGGACGAGGACGACGGTGGCGTCGGGTCGCAGCAGCCGGTGGGCCTGCTCCGCGGTCGCCGCCAGCACGGCCTCCGCGTCGCGGGTCGAGGTCATCGCCGCCAGGCTCCCGACCACCTCGTCCAGGAAGGCGGCCTGCGACATCAGCTCGCCGCGCAGGCGCCGCTGCCACTCCTCGGAGGCCTGCAGCCGGCGGGCGTCGCGGTGGACGGCGTGCGCCGCCAGGGCGCCGACGAGGGCGACTGCCGCGACCCCGGCCACGAGCAGCGCGACCGGATCCGAGAACGCGATTGCGGCGAGGGCGAACGCGATCGCCGTCACCGCGACGGACAGGGTCGCCAGACCTCCCACTCGCACGATCCGCTCGGGCGTCGCGACGACGCGCGCCCCGGGATCGGCGGGATTAGTCGATGATGGCCTGTCTGAGGGCGATGGCGACTGCATGCGTACGGGTATCCGCCTCCAACTTCGAGAGGATATGCCGTACGTGGCTCTTCACGGTCTCCTGGCTGATGAACAGCTTCGCGGCCACGTCGGCGTTCGACATCCCGTCGGCCAGGAGCTGCAGGATCTCGCGCTCGCGCGCGGTCAGCATGTTCTCGCGCTCCTTGGTCAGGAACGCGGGCATCAGCGCAGGATCGACGTACCCGTCGCCGCCGGCGACCTTCTGGATCGCGCGCACCAGCGTCTGGTGCGGCGCCTCCTTGAGGATGTACCCCTTCGCGCCGGCCTCGAGGCCCCGGGTGAGCAGGCTGCGCTCGCCGTAGGCCGTGAACATGAGCACGTACGCCTCGGGTACCTCGGACGAGATCTCGCGGGCGGCCTGGAGGCCGTCGGTGCCCGGCATCCGGACGTCCATGATCACGACGTTCGGGCGGCGGCGGCGCGCGAGTGCCACGGCGGCGCTTCCGTCGGACGCCTCTCCGACGACGCGGATGTTGTCCGTGCGGGACAGCGCCAGGCGCAGGCCCTCACGAACGACCTCATGATCATCGACAATCAGGCAAGTAATCGGCTCGGCCACGTGTGCTCCACTCGTCGCATCGACGGCTTGGGGTTTAGCGGGTATCGGCAGAAATCCGTGCGGCCGTTAGCACTCCCGTGCCCTGCCGTCCGGTTTTCGCCGGTCTGGGGGTGATCCCTGCTGCAGTGTGATCGGCAGTTACGCCTCGCGCTTGAGCGCTTCTTCCCCTCTTCGAGGCCGTACGACCCCCCGACTATACTTGGCCGGGCTTGAGCGACGACGGTCCGAGTACTCGATGACAACCGCACTCGAGCTGGTGGCGGTGGCGCTCATCGTGGCCGCAAACGCCTTCTTCGTAGCCGCGGAGTACGGCCTGGTCACCGTGCGGCGCACGCGCATGCAGGAGCTCGATGCGCAGGGCAGCCGGTCGGCCCGCCGCGTTCTGCGCCTGCTGGAGCAGCCGCCGCGGTTCATCTCCGCCATCCAGCTCGGCGTCACCCTCTCCAGCCTGGCGCTCGGCGCGATCGGCGAGCCGGTCGTGTCCCGCATCCTCGAGCGGCCGCTCGACCTGCTGCCGGAGGGCTGGCACACGAGCGTGGCGACGACGGTCTCCGTGATCCTCGCGTTCACGATCCTGAGCTACTTCCACGTCGTCATGGGCGAGATCGTGCCGAAGTCGTTCACGCTCCAGCATCCGGAGCGGGTGGCCCTGTTGGCGGCCGGCCCGATCAGCTCGTTCTACGTGATCTTCCGGCCGTTCATCTGGGTGCTCGTGCGCTCGAGCGCGGCCGTCCTGCGCTGGTTCGGGGTGAGCGCCTCGAGCGGGGTGACGCTCGTCCACTCCGAGGAAGAGCTGAAGATGCTCGTCACCGCGAGCCGCGAGAAGGGCGTGCTCGAGGAGGAGGAGCAGGCGATGCTGCACAAGGTCTTCGAGTTCGCGGACAAGGACGCCGTCGACGTCATGGTGCCGCGGCCGGACGTGGTCGCGGTCCCGGTCGACCTGCCGGCGCAGGACGTGCTGGCGCTCGTGCTCTCGCACCCGTTCACGCGCTACCCCGTGTTCGAGGAGGAGCTCGACGACATCGTCGGCGTCCTGCACGTGCGCGACCTCTTCTCGGCCCTGCACGAGCGCGGCCTCCAGAGCACGAACCTGCGCACGATCCTGCGCGAGGCGATCATGGTGCCCGAGACGAAGCCGCTCGACGAGCTCCTGGCCGAGTTCCAGCGCACGTCGAACCATCTCGCGATCGTCGTCGACGAGTACGGCTCGGTGGAGGGCCTCGTCACCCTCGAGGACCTGCTGGAGGAGATCGTGGGCGAGATCGGCGACGAGTTCGACCTGCCCGACGCCGGCATCCTGCGGATCGGCCGTGGCCGGGTGCGGCTGGTGGGCTCGTTCCCGATCGACGAGTTCAACGAGCGCTTCGGCAAGAGCCTGCCCGTCGACGACTACCACACGATCGGCGGGTTCGTGTTCGGCGAGCTCGGCCGGGTGCCGAAGGTGGGGGACACGGTCGCCTTCGACGGCTCACGCTTCGAGGTGAGCGCGATCGACGGGCCGCGCATCCGCGAGGTCGACGTGACGCTGACCGCCCCGGCGCCTCAGCCGGTCCGCCGGCCGGGCCAGCTGGGTGAATAATCGGGGTCAGACCCCTTTTATGCATGCATTAACGCTGACCGCCCAGCGCCTCAGCCGGCCCGCCGGCCGGGCCAGCTGGGTGAATAATCGGGGTCAGACCCCTTTTATGCATGGCCCCACCACGGGGCCAGGCCCCTCTTAGTCGGCCAGCTGATCGCTCTTCCCGGCCATCTCGATGTCCTTCTCGGTGATGCCGCCCGCGCTGTGGTTCACCCAGCGCAGCGTGACGGTGTTCCAGGAGATCGAGATGTCGGGATGGTGGTCGGCCGCATTGGCCGCGTCGGCGACCCGGTTCACGAACGCCATCGAGCCGTCGAAGTCGCCGCGGTCGTAGGACTTCTCGAGCGCGCCCTCGCGCACCT
>JBKPMQ010000371.1:0-4717 GCA_046732235.1 Actinomycetota bacterium | reverse complement strand
GCTCGAGGCGGCGCTCGCCCGCGACGGCGCCGTCGGCGTCTTCGCCGTCGCCGCGACCGGCGGCACGACCAACCTCGGCGTGATCGACGACCTGGCCGGAATCGCCGACGTGTGCGCCCGCCGCGGCCTGTGGCTGCACGTCGACGCGGCCTACGGCGGCGCGGCCCTGGCGGCGCCGTCCGTGCGGCCGCGGTTCGCCGGCATCGAGCGCTGCGACTCGTTCATCGTCGACCCGCACAAGTGGCTGTTCGCGCCGTTCGACAGCTGCGCGCTGGTCTACCGCCGCCCCGAGCTGGCCCAGGCGGCGCATCGCCAGCACGCCGGCTACCTGGACGCCGCCCGTGTCGGGGCCGACTGGAATCCCTCCGACTACGCCATCCACCTCACCCGCCGCGCCCGCGGGCTGCCGTTCTGGTTCTCGCTCGCGACGCACGGGACGCGCGCCTACACCGAGGCCGTCGAGGGGACGCTGCGGGTGGCCCGCGAGGCCCGAGACGAGATCGAGCGCCGCGACTACCTCGAGCTCGCGAACGACACCGACCTGACCGTGCTCTGCATCCGCCGCGTCGGCTGGACGGCCGACGACTACCGCGAGTGGAGCGCACGCAACCTCGCGGACGGGATCGCCCTGGTCACGCCCACGGAGCTCGACGGCGAGATCATGACCCGCATCTGCATCCTCAACCCACGCACCACGGTGGAGGACGTCGCCGCGATCCTGGACACGATGGCCTGACGCCTGCCGCCCGCCGGCGCCCCCGCCATGCCCGATCCGACGTCCATGCATCGCTATAGCGACGAGACCGAGCGCGTCGCCCAGGCGGCGCTCGCGTATGCCCGCGAGCGGCTGCGGCTCGACCCTGTCCCGCTCGACGGGCCGCGAACTCAGGACGAGCTGGAGGCGGCGGCCGGCCAGACGATCACGCCCCGCGGCCTCGGCGGGGACGCGGCGCTCCGCCTCTTCGCCGACGTCCTCTCGCACGCGACCGTGTCAGTCGACAACCCCCGCTACCTGGCGTTCATCCCCGCCGCTCCGACCGAGTCGGCGACGCTCTTCGACCTCGTCGTGGCGGCGTCGTCGATCTACGGCGGCAGCTGGCTCGAGGCCGCCGGCGCGACGTACGCCGAGAACCAGGCGTTGCGCTGGGTGGCCGATCTCGCCGGGCTCCCGGCGACGGCGGGAGGGTGCTTCGTCCAGGGCGGCACCGTCGGGAACCTGTCCGCGCTCATCGCCGCACGTCACGCGTTCCTCGCGGCCCGCGGTGGACGGCCCGACGGGCGGCTCCAGGTGGCGGCCACCGACGAGGTGCACTCCTCGATCGTGACGGCCGCGCAGGTGATGGACGTGGACGTGATCGGCGTCCCCACCGACGCCGGCGGGCGCATGACCGCCGCGGCGCTCGAGGCCGCCATCGAGCAGGGCGCCGGAGACGGCCTCTTCGCCGCCGTGGGGACGGCCGGCACGACCAACCTCGGGGTGATCGACGACCTGGCCGGGATCGCGCAGGTCTGCGAGCGCCGCGGGATCTGGTTCCACGTCGACGCGGCCTACGGCGGCGCCGCCCTCGCCGCGCCGTCGGTGCGCGACCGCTTCGACGGCGTCGAGCGCTGCGATTCCTTCATCGTCGATCCGCACAAGTGGCTGTTCGCGCCGTACGACTGCTGCGCCCTCGTCTACCGGCGGCCGGAGCTCGCCCGGGCGGCGCACGCCCAGCACGCCGGCTATCTCGAGCCGCTGCAGGGCGGCACGGAGTGGAACCCGTCCGACTACGCCGTCCACCTCAGCCGGCGGGCGCGCGGCCTGCCGTTTTGGTTCTCGCTGGCCGCGCACGGCACCGACGCCTACCGCGATGCGATCGAGCACACGCTGAGCGTCGCGCGCCAGGCGCGGGCCGAGATCGAGTCGCGCCCCTACGCCGAGCTCGTGAACGATCCCGACCTCACGGTGCTCTGCATCCGGCGCACCGGTTGGGGGCCGGACGACTACCGCGACTGGAGCGACCGGCTGCTGCGGGAGGGCACCGCGTTCGTCACGCCGACGACCGTCGCAGGCGAGGTCGTGACGCGGATCGCGATCGTGAACCCCCGTACCACGCGGGCGGATATCGCCGCCATCCTGGATACGATGGCGTGATGGCCCAGCCGGAACCGCAGGCCGCGTTCGGCCGAGTCCTCGTGATGAAGTTCGGCGGCACGTCCGTCGCCGACGCGGACAAGATCCGCCGCGTCGCCGCCCGGCTCGTCGCGGCCCACCTGGCCGGGCGCCGGGTGGTCGGAGTGGTCTCGGCGATGGGGCACACGACCGACCAGCTGGTCGAGCTGGCGGAGCAGGTGTCCCCGCGGCCGCACCCACGCGAGATGGACATGCTGCTCTCGACCGGCGAGCGCATCACTGCAGCGCTGTGCGCGATGGCGATCAACGACCTCGGCCACCACGCCGTGTCCCTGACCGGCTCGCAGGCGGGCATCGTGACCGACACGGTGCACACGAAGGCGAAGATCGTCGAGATCCGGCCGCGGCGGATCTCCGAGGCGCTCGAGCGGGGCGAGATCGTGCTCGTCGCGGGGTTCCAGGGCGTCTCGACCGCCTACGACGTCACCACGCTCGGCCGCGGCGGCTCCGACACGACGGCGGTGGCGCTCGCGGCGGCGCTCGACGGCGACTGCGAGATCTACACCGACGTCGACGGAGTCTTCACCGCCGATCCGCGCATCGTCCCGGGCGCCCGCAAGCTGCGGGCGGTGTCGCCGATGGAGATGCTCGAGATGGCCGGCGCCGGGGCGCGGGTGCTGCAGCTGCGGGCGGTCGAGTTCGGGCGCAACCACGGCGTCCCGATCCACGTGCGCTCGACCTTTTCCGACGCAGACGGCACCTGGATCCGCGAAGATGCCGGGATGGAGGACGCGATCATCTCGGGGATCACGCATACGACCGACGAGGCGTACGTGACCCTGACCGACGTCCCGGACAAGCCGGGGACGGCGGCGAGCATCTTCAACGCGGTCGCGGCGGCGCACATCAACGTGGACACGATCATCCAGAACGCCGTCACCCACGGCGACGCCGACATCACCTTCTCGGTGCCGATCGACGACCTCGAGCTGATGACCGACACGATCGAGGGCCTGTGCGCCGAGCTCGGGCTGCACTGGCGCGTGATCCGCGACGTGGCCAAGGTCAGCATGATCGGGGCCGGCATGAAGAGCAATCCGGGCGTCGCCGCGCGCATGTTCCATGTGCTGGCCGACCGCGAGATCAACGTCCGCATGATCGCGACGTCCCCCATCAAGATCTCCTGCGTGATCGACCGCACCAGGGTCGGCGAGGCGGTCGCCGCCCTGCACGAGGCGTTCCAGGCCGAGCTCGAGGTGGCGGCGGACGGAGCGGTCGGTGTCTAGCCCCCGCGTCGCCGTCGTCGGGGCGACCGGCGCCGTCGGGCCGGTCGTGCTCGAGGTGCTCGCCGAGCGCGGCTTCCCCGCCTCGGAGGTGGTCGCGTTCGCGTCCGCCCGCTCGGCCGGGTCGCGCGTACCCTTCGCCGGCGGCGAGCTCGAGGTCCGGGAGCTGAGCGACGATTCCTTCGACGGGTTCGACCTCGCCCTCTTCTCGGCCGGCGGATCGACGTCGAGGCGCTATGCGCCCGAGGCAATCGCCCGCGGCTGCGTGGTGGTCGACAAGTCGAGCGCGTTCCGCATGGACCCGGGAGTCCCGCTGGTCGTGCCCGAGGTGAACCCGGAGGCGGTCGAGACGCACCGCGGGATCGTTTCCAACCCCAACTGCTCCACGATCCAGCTGGTGGCGGCACTGAAGCCGCTCCACGACGCCGCCGGCCTGGCGCACGTCACGGTCGCGACCTACCAGGCCGTCTCCGGGACGGGCGCGAACGCCGTGCGGGAGCTGCACGACCAGTCGCGGGCCCTGCTCGCCGGCGAGGCGGCGGCGGCGTCCGTGTACCCGCACCAGATCGCGTTCAACGTCCTTCCGCAGTGCGACGCGTTCGAGGGCGACAGCACCACCGAGGAGACGAAGCTCGTGCACGAGACGCACAAGATCCTCGGCGACTCAGGGATCGCCATCAGCTCGACCTGCGTGCGCGTCCCCGTGTGGCGCGGGCACTCCGAGGCGGTGTGGGTCGAGACCCGCGAGCCGCTCGGCGCCGACCGGGCGCGGGCGCTGCTGCGCGACGCCCCCGGCGTGCGCGTCGTGGACGACCCGGCCGCGGGCGCCTACCCCCTTCCGTCGGCGGCGGCCGGCACGGATGATGTCCTGGTGGGACGCATCCGCGACGACGCCTCGCGCCGCAACGGCCTCAGCCTGTTCGTGGTCGCCGACAACCTGCGCAAGGGCGCCGCCACGAACGGCGTTCAGATCGCCGAGCTCCTGGTGGGTCGAGGCCTCGTCCGTGTCCCCGACCGGGCGGCCGCTTGATGGCGGTTGCAGGGCGGGGCCGCCTGTGCCCCGTGTGTCTCCGGCCGGCGCGCGACGGCGCCTGCGTCCAGCACGGCCCGTGCGCGACGCAGGCGCCGTCCCGGGCCGGCCGGAGACACACGGGGCACAGGCGGCCCCGCCCCGCAACCCCCATCAGGCGGCCGCCCGGCCGGGGACACGGACGAGGCCTCGCCCCACCAGGAGCTCGGCGATCTGGACGCCGTTCGTCGCGGCGCCCTTGCGCAGGTTGTCGGCGACGACGAACAGGCTGAGGCCGTTGCGGCGGGAGGC
>JBKPMQ010000370.1:0-11912 GCA_046732235.1 Actinomycetota bacterium | reverse complement strand
CTACCGCGCCTGGGCGACCGCCGTCCGCGGCGGCGAGCCGCCGGCCGCGCTCGGCACCGCCGCCGGGCCGACCGCCATGCGGATGCTCGAGGCGCTCCTGCGCGTGACCGAGACGGGGGCCTTCACGACGCTCTTGTCGGTGTTCGCGCGGGTGCAGCTCCCGGAGCGGCAGCGGCGAGAGCTCCTCGCGACGATGTACCTCCGCCGCGGCTTCCTCGAGTCGGCCGCCGACGAGTGGATCGCCGTCGCGACGACGCAGCCTGACGCCTCGGCGATGCTCGGCCTGGCCCAGGTTGCGCTCGCGCGCGGCTACGACCAGGACGCGGTCGACTTCGCCGCCGAGGCGGTGCGCCTGGAGCCGCAGTTCGAGGGCGCCCGCGTCGCCTATAACGCTATCGTAAAGAAAATTGCGCAAGCCGCCTAAACTCTATTCGACTCGCGCCGATCACGCAGTCAGAAACCCGATCCATGGACGGATCGAGGAAGACCGACGTGATGGAACACGGACCCGATTCGATTGGCGGCAGAGTGATCCCCCTGCGACCGAGCACGGGGACGGCGTCGCGCTTCTTTCGCTCGGGGCCGGCGCCCGGATCGCCGCCGCCCGAGGTGCAGGCCGAGCTGGCCACGGCGCAGCAGGTCATCGCCGAGCTCGCCGCGCGGCAGGTGAACCTGCACTTCGACGTCGATCGCGACACGGGGCAGGTGCGCGTCGAGATGCTCGACGGGTACGGCCAGCTCATCAAGGAGATCCCCGCGCGGCGGGTGCTCGACACGCTGTCCGGCCGCGGCCTGCTGATCGACGAGCAGGCCTGATCGCATGAGCACTCCCGCGTCCAGCTCGACGACGAAATCGACCAGCGCGACGCCGTTCTTCAACGTCGGCGGCATCGCGACCGGCCTCGACACGAACTCGATCATCGACCAGCTGCTCGCGATCGACCGCCAGCCCGAGACACTGCTCACCCAGAAGAGCACCGTCGAGACCGCCCGCCAGGCGGCGCTGAAGTCGATCCAGACCTCGATGCAGTCGCTGCAGACCGCCGCCCGGGCGATGCGCGACCCGTCCGTGTGGGCGAACTCGCAGACCGTCACCTCGTCGAATCCGACCGCCGTCAGCGCCGTGCTGACCGGCGGCGCCGCCGCAGGCGGCTTCCAGATCGGCGTCCAGCGGCTCGCCTCGGCCGACCAGGTCACCCAGGGCACCACCCTCGCCTCCGCGAACGGCGACGACACGCTCCACATCCAAGTGGGGGCGGGCGCCGTCGCGAACGTCTCGATCTCGGCCGGCGACACGCTGGCCACCATCGCGAGCAAGATCAACGCGAACGGGAGCTCCCAGGTGTACGCGTCGGTCGTCAACAACAAGCTCGTGCTCTCCGGCCAGGTCACCGGCGCCGCCAACAAGATCGCGGTCACGAGCGACTCCACGCTCGCCTCCGACCTCGGCATGACCGAGACCCTCGTCGCGAACGACGCCCAGTACACGATCAACGGCCAGACCATGACGAGCGCCTCGAACACCGTCTCGAACGGCCTCGCCGGAGTGACCCTGACGCTGAACGGCACCACCGCGAACGACGCCAGCCTCGTCGTGACCGCGCCGGCGCCGAACACGACCACGATCACGAACGCGGTCCAGGGCTTCGTCACCGCCTACAACTCGACGGTCGACCTGATCTACGGCTACGTGAACGATCCCAAGGTCGCGAATCCGACCACCGACGCGCAGCGCGAGGCGGGCATGCTCCAGGGCGACCCGCAGCTGCTCTCGATCCTGTCGAACCTGCGCTCGGCCGTGACGACGACCATGAGCGGCGTCACCGGCGGCCTGGGCTACCTCGGCAACATCGGCCTCTCGACCGGCGCGGCCGTGGGCTCGGGCACGATCAGCCAGGACTCGCTCGAGGGCAAGCTCACGCTCGACACGACGAAGCTCCAGTCCGTGCTCGCGAGCAACTTCAGCGGCGTCAAGTCACTCTTCACGAACGCGACCGGCAGCTTCAGCTCCGAGGGCCTGTCCCAGCGGATGGACGACATCATCAACCCGCAGACGAGCGCGACCGGCGCGCTGGCGAGCCGCATCACCTCCGAGGCGTCGCTGATCCAGTCCTACTCGCAGCAGATCGCCGACATCGAGCAGCGGGTGACGCTCCACGAGGCCGCCCTGCGGGCCCGGTTCACGGCTATGGAGTCGGCGGTCGCCCAGCTCCAGTCGAGCAGCTCCGCGCTCTCGTCGTCGACGTCGTCGTCGGGCTGATCCGGGCTCTCCGAGCCTCAAGATCCGGCGTCCTGACGCCGATTACGTGGTCGCCCAGTCCCCCCCGAACGGTGACCCATATGAATCCGTACGACGCCAAGCGAGCCTACACCGAGTCGAGCATCCTGACGGCCCCGCCTGAGCGCCTCGTCGTCATGCTCTACGACGGCGCCATCCGCTTCCTGGGCCAGGCCGCCGTGGCGATGCGGGCGGACAACCAGCGCGTCTTCCTCGACCGCGTCCAGCGGGGCGAGGCGATCATCCGGGAGCTCAACCTGACGCTCAACATGCGCCAGGGCGGCGAGGTCTCCGAGCGGCTGCGGGCCATCTACCAGTTCTGCGACCTGCACCTGACCGCCGCGACCGCGGAGCGCGACCCGGGCAAGATCGACGACGTCGTCAAGCTGCTCTCCGAGCTGCGCGAGGCCTGGCAGCAGATCGCGTCCAACCCGCCGGCCGCCGCGGCCGCCGCCTAGCCATGCCGGATCCCGCCGTCGCCCCCTACCTGGCCGTCCTCTCGCTCACCCGCTGCGAGCGCGACCTGATCGCCTCCGGCGACTGGGAGGGCGTCGTCACGATCGGCAGCGAGCGGGCGAAGATCGTGGCCACCCTGCCGCCGACGCCGCCCGAGGCCGCCCGCGGAGTGGTCGCCGAGGCGCTCGCGCAGATGCAGACGAACCTGGCAAGCGCCGTCGCCACGCGCGACCGCGCCCGCGCCACCCTGGCGCACATGGCCGAGGGCCGCCGCGCGATGCGCGCCTACGCCGGCACGGCGCCGGGCGGCCGCATCGACACACGCCGGTAAGCCGGGGTCAGACCCCGAACGGAACCGCAACGAGACTGCAACCGCCGACGTTCGGGGTCTGACCCCGGCTCCACCCGGCTCGCACCGCCACCAGGTGGGGCCAGGCCCCGCACATGGGGACTGTCCCCGGGTGGTGGTTGGCGGGGACTGTCCCCGGTTCGGCGCTCAAGTCGCCGCCGCCGGCGCCGATGACCGGACTGCCTGCACGGATCGCGGGCGACCGTATGCCCAGGGATGGGTTCTCTCGAACTGAAGGGAACCGATAGGTGGACCTGTTCGACACCTCCATCGTGGGCATCGAGAAGGCGATGCAGGGCTCCCTGCTGCGACAGCAGGTGCTGGCCTCGAACATCGCGAACGCCAACACCCCCGGCTACCAGCGCTCCGACGTCGACTTCCAGTCGGCGCTCGCGCAGGCGTTCTCGTCGGGGTCGCCGACCACGGGCCAGCTGGAGCAGATCCAGTTCTCGCCCCAGCTCGCCTCGACCGGGGCGATGCAGGTCGACGGCAACACCGTCGACATCAACACCGAGAACGCCGACCTGTCCGAGAACACGCTCGACTACCAGGCGCTCGAGTCCGTCATGGGCACGCGCATGTCGATCCTGAAGACCGCCATCGGGAGCACGTCGTAATGGGAATGTTCGACTCACTCAACATCTCGGCATCCGGGATGACCGCCACCCAGATGTGGATGGACGTCATCTCGTCCAACCTCGCCAACGCCGACAGCACCAAGTCGGCCAACGGCCAGCCCTACCGGCGCAAGGAGATCGAGCTGTCCGCGGCCTCGCCCAGCTTCGGCGAGGTGCTCGGCGGCGTCCAGGTCGACGGCATCGCCGACGACCCGAGCCCGCTGCGCCAGGTGTACGACCCGGGCAACCCCGAGGCGAACAAGCAGGGCTACGTGACCATGCCGAACGTGAACCCGGTCACCGAGATGGTCGACCTGATCTCGGCCAGCCGCGGCTACGAGTCCAACGTGACCGCCATGAACGCGGCCAAGCAGATGTTCACCAAGACCTTCGACGTCCTCCGCTGATGCAGATCCCGGCCATCTCCAACGGCGTTCCCGGCATCTCCGGCGTCTCCGGGATCGCGAACGACCTGGGCGGCGTGGGCTCGGTGTCCGGCTCGGCCCCCGGCTCCGGCGGCGGCTTCGGCTCCATGCTGACGGACGCGATCTCCAGCCTGAACGACTCGCAGAACACGGCCGCCTCCGACTCTGTCGCCCTGGCCACCGGAAAGGCCAGCGACGTGACCTCCGTGGTCACCGACGTCGAGAAGGCGAACCTCGAGATGCAATTGGCTGTTCAGGTTCGGAACAAGGCTGTCGATGCGTACCAGGAAATCATGCGGATGCAGATCTAGCCCGCCCCGTTCCGCCCGCCGAACCTCCCCCCGCCCCGCCTAGCCCCCGCCTCGCTCATGCCGAATTTCGCCAGCATCAAGGACACCTGGAAGAGCATCGAGCCGCGCGGCCAGCTCACGCTGGTCGTGTCGTTCCTGCTCATCCTCGTGACCGCGTACTTCCTCTTCAGCTACGCGACGAAGCCGAGCTACACCACCCTCCAGACCGGCCTGTCGCCGACGCAGACAAACCGGGTCACGCAGGCCCTGGCCGGCGCCGGCGTCGCGTACAAGGTGGGCAGCGGCGGCACGACGGTGAGCGTCGGCAGCGGCCAGCTCTCCGCCGCGCAGGTGGCGCTGGCGTCGGCCGGCGTCGGCCCCGGCTCCCAGCCGGGCCTCGCGAACTTCACGAAGACGAGCCTCGGCACGACCGACGCGCAGCAGAAGGCGATGTACCAGCTGGGGCTGCAGGGCGACATCGAGCGCCAGATCGAGAGCATCACCGGCGTCACCTCCGCCCAGGTGCAGATCGTCATGCCGACCGACACCCTCTTCGCCGACCAGGCGTCGCAGGCGACCGCCTCGGTGCTCCTCAACACCGACACGACGTTCGACCCGGGCGCCGTGAGCGGCATCGCGCACATGGTCGCCTCCGGCGTCCAGGGTCTCTCGGCCCAGAACGTCACGATCACCGACCAGACCGGTGCGATGCTGTGGCCCGGCGGCTCGGTCGGCGCCGACGGCATGCCCGGCGCGACCTCGAAGCTGGCCGTCCAGCAGAGCTACGACTCGCAGCTCGCCGCCCGCGTCGACGCGCTGCTCGGCGAGACCCTCGGCGCCGACAAGGCCCAGGCGCAGGTGAGCTCCGACCTGAACATGGATCAGGTCACGCAGGACTCCGTCAAGTACGACGGCACCAAGGTGCCGCTCACCAGCCAGACGACCAGGGAGAACCTGCAGTCCTCGAACGGCAGCACCTCCGGCGTCGCCGGCACCTCGGCCAACGTGCCGCCGGTGTACTCGGCCGCGACCAGCAAGAACGGCGCGCCCACCGTGTACCTGAACACGACCGGGAACACGAGCTACGGCACCGACAAGACGGTCAGCCACACCGTCGTCGCCCCGGGCGCCGTCAACCAGCTGCACGTCGCGCTCCTGTTCGACTCGTCCGTGCCCCCCAAGGCCCAGCAGGCGCTGCGCGCGACCGTCGCCACGATGGTCGGTCTCGTCCCCAGCCGCGGCGACACGATCTCGATGGCGAGCGTGCCGTTCCAGAAGCAGACCGCATCGACCGGCGCCGGCGGCGGCCCGCTCGGCATGATCGGCGTCTCCAGCCCGTCGGTGCTCGTCCGCGACGCCCTGATCGGCCTGGCCGCCCTCGTCTTCCTCTTCATGCTGCGCAAGAACCTGAAGCGACGTGAGGGCGACGCCCGCTTCGCCGAGCCGACCTGGCTGCGCGAGATCTCGCAGGCGACGCCGATCGCCGCCCTCGAAGCCGCCGTCCCGTCCGGCGCCGTCCAGCATCGCGAGCTGATGCAGAAGGAGGCCGAGGAGATCGTCTCCCGTCAGCCCGAGCACGTCGCCCTCCAGGTGCAGCAGTGGATGAACGAGTAGCACCCGGGGCCACCATGACGCTCACCGGCCGCCGCAAGGCCGCCGTCCTGCTCGTCTCGCTCGGCGCGCGCGGCGCCGCCGAGGTCTTCAAGCACCTGCCGAACGAGATCATCGAGCAGCTCACGGTCGAGATGGCGCGCACGCCCGCCGTCGAGCCGGAGCAGGCGACGGCGGTCATGGAGGAGCTCGTCGCGTTGGCCAACGCCCGCGGATACATCGCCGAGGGCGGCCTGCGCTACGCCCGCCAGGTGCTGGAGCAGTCCGTCGGCAGCGCCCGCGCCGGCGAGATCATGAACCGGCTCTCGGTGATCATCGAAACGACGCCGTTCGAGTTCCTGCGGGCGACTCCGGCCGACCAGATCGCCGCGTTCCTCGCGAACGAGCATCCCCAGACCGTGGCCATGGTGGTCGCGCAGCTGCCGAACACGGCCCTCGCGGCCAAGGTGATGGAGCTCCTCCCGCCCGAGCTCCAGGCCGACGTCGCCGTCCGCATCGCCACGATGGGCCAGACCTCCCCGGAGGTCGTCAAGGAGGTCGCGCGGGTGATGGAGCGCAAGCTCGAGACCGTGCTCCAGCGCGAATGGGCCGCCGCCGGCGGCGTCCGCTCGCTCGCGGCGATCCTGAACGCGGCCAACCGCACCACCGAGCGCAACATCCTCGACCACCTCCAGAAGGAGGACGAGGCGGTCGCGAACGAGGTGCGCGGGCTCCTCTTCGTCTTCGAGGACATCCTCAACCTGGACGACCGCGCGCTGCAGATGGTGCTGCGCGAGGTCGACGCCAAGGACCTCGGCCTGGCGATGCGCGGCGCATCGAAGGAGGTGCAGGAGAAGATCCTCTCCAACATGTCGCAGCGCGGCGCCGAGATGCTCCGCGAGGAGATGGAGTACATGCCGCCGCAGCGGCGCTCGGTCGTCGAGGAGGCGCAGTCGAAGATCGTGGGCGTCGTGCGCAAGCTGGACGACGCCGGCGAGCTCGTGATCTCCCGCGGCGGCGACGAGGACGACGAGCTCATTGGCTGAGGTCTTCGAGTTCACGGCGCTCGAGCGCCCGCCGTTCCTCGTCGAGGACTCCACCTCGGCCGAGGAGCGCGCCGCCGCCGTGCAGGCGGAGGCCGAGCACAGGGGCTACCAGGAGGGCCTCGAGCGCGGGCTGGCCGAGGCCCGCGCGCGCGCCGCGCAGGCCCTCGACGCCTTCGCCGCCGCCGAGCGCTCCATGGCCGAGATGCACGACCGCTACGTCGCGGAGGCGGAGGCGGCCGCCGTCGACCTCGCCTTCCAGATCGCCGAGAAGGTGATCGGCGCGACGATCGCGTCCGACCCGGAGGCGGTGCTCGGCGTCGTCTCCGGCGCGCTCCTGCGCACCACCGACCGCGACCACCTCGTGCTGGAGGTGAACCCCGGCGACTTCGCGCTCGTGCGCGACTCGGCGTCGGAGCTCGCCGCCCGGCTCGGCGGCATCAGCCGGATGGAGGTCGTCTCGGAGCGGCGGGTGGAGGCGGGCGGATGCGTCGTGCGCACCGAGGCCGGCGAGATCGACGCCCGCGTGAGCTCGCAGCTCGAGCGCGTCCGCCAGCTGCTGGCCGAGGCGCGCGGTGCCTGAGCCGACCGCGGAGCGGCCGCTCGCCGCATACTCCCGCGCGATCGCCGAAGCGGACCTGCACAGCCACCGCGGCCGCGTCACGAACCTGATCGGCCTCGTCATCGAGGCCACCGGCCTCCGGGCCGAGGTGGGCGAGCTCGTCACCATCGCCGGGGGCCGCAACCGGCCCGCCGTCCCCGCCGAGGTGGTCGGCTTCCGCAACGGCCGCGCGCTGCTCATGCCCCTCGGCGACATGCGCGGCATCGCGCCCGGCACCGTCGTCGCGCCGACGGGCGGCCCGTTCCGCGTCTCCGTCGGCGACGCCCTGCTCGGCCGCGTGCTGGACGGGCTGGGCCGGCCGATCGACGGCGGCCCCGAGATCTCCGGCTGCCGGCCGCGCGTGGTGGCAGGCTCGCCGCCCTCGCCGATGGACCGGCGGCGGATCGACGAGCGGCTCGAGCTGGGCGTGCGCGCGCTCGACGCCCTCGTCCCGTGCGGCCGCGGCCAGCGGCTCGGCATCTTCGCCGGCTCCGGCGTCGGCAAGTCGACGCTGCTCGGCTCGATCGCGCGGGCGACGACGGCTTCCGTGAACGTGATCTGCCTCGTCGGCGAGCGCGGCCGCGAGCTGCTCGAGTTCATCGAGCGCGACCTCGGCGATGCCCTGTCGCGCTCGGTCGTGGTCGTCGCGACCTCCGACCAGCCGGCGCTCATCCGCATCAAGGCCGCCCTCGTGGCGACGACGATCGCCGAGCACTTCCGCGACTCCGGCGCCGACGTGCTGCTGATGATGGACTCGGTCACCCGGCTCGCGATCGCCCAGCGCGAGGTCGGCCTCGCCATCGGCGAGCCGCCGGCCACCCGCGGCTACACGCCGAGCGTGTTCGCGATGCTGCCGCAGCTGCTGGAGCGCGCGGGCACGTCGGGGCGGGGCTCGATCACCGGCCTCTACACCGTCCTCGTCGAGGGCGACGACATGAACGAGCCCATCGCCGACGCGGTGCGCTCGATCCTCGACGGCCACTGCGTCCTCACCCGCAGCCTGGCCCACAAGAGCCACTACCCCGCGATCGACATCCTCCAGTCCGTCTCGCGACTCGCCAACGAGATCACGAGCCCGGCCGTCCGGTCGGCCGCCGCCGCCCTGCGGGAGACCCTCGCCGCCTACAAGGCGAAGGAGGATCTGATCACGATCGGGGCCTACAGCCCCGGCGCGGATCCGGGCGTCGACTACGCCATCGGGAAGGTGCCCGAGATCGACGCGTTCCTACGCCAGCCGGCGGACGAGGCCGCCGACGCCGCCGAGACCGATCTGCGGCTGATGGAGCTCATGGCCGACCGCGACATGCCGGATCAAACTGTCGAAACAGCAAACACAGGCGCTTCATTTGCGACACCTGGCGTCGATTACGTGAGCGCCAATCGTCTGCTGGAGGCCTGATGTCCACCGAAGAGCCCACCCGCCAGCTCGTCATCTTCTCGCTCGGAACCGAGGAGTATGCGCTGCCGATCACCCGCGTGCAGGAGATCATCCGCTACACGGAACCGCGCAGCGTCGCCTCGCAGACGCCCTGGATCCGCGGCGTCATCAACCTCCGCGGCAACATCGTCCCCGTGTGCGACCTGGCCGAGCGGCTGGGCCTCGGGCTCGAGCGCCCCGAGAGCGCGAAGATCGTGATCGTCGAGACGGCCGCCGGCACCGCCGGCGTGATCGTGGACGACGTGGACGAGGTCCTGACCGTCACGTCCGAGCAGCTCGAGGACGTGCCCACAGCCGACGCCGCGTACGTCGACGCCGTCGCGAAGGTGGGCGAGCGGCTGGCGATCCTGCTGAATCCCGACGGCCTGCTCGCGGGCGTGCACACCGCGGCGTAACAGCGGCAGCTCCGACTTGGGGCAAGGCCCCCATGCGGGGCCTGGCCCCGATTCGCGCGGGGCTCCCCACTCCCTGGTATCGGCTCCGGCGGACCTGTAATTCGCGGCGCCGCCTGCCGATAACCAGACCGGCCCCGCCATGTCCGCCCACACGCCCGCATTCTCCAAGCAAATCCGCGTCGTCGTCGCCGACGACTCCGCGTTCATGCGCCGCCTGATCACGGACGCGCTGACGGAGCGGGGAGCGCAGGTCGTCGGCGTCGGCCGCGACGGCGACGAGGCCCTCGAGCTGTGCGCCCTGCACCGCCCCGACGTGCTCTCGCTCGACCTGGCGATGCCCGGCAAGGACGGCATCGACGTCCTGCGCGAGCTGCGCCGCATCGGGTCGCCGGTCGCCGTGGTCGTCGTGTCGGCGTTCTCCCCCGCGCACGGCGCCCACGCCGTCGACGTGCTCGCGGAGGGCGCGGTCGAGCTGGTCGCGAAGCCGACGGGCGCCGCCCTGGCCGCGGGCTTCTTCGGCGAGCTCTACGACAAGATGTGCCTCGCGGCGATGTCGCGCCGGCCGCGCACTCCGACGGCGAGCGCCGCCTCCGCGGCGCGCACCCTGCCCTCCCTGCGACGGGCGGGCGGCCCCAAGCGGGCGGTGGTGATCGCCTGCTCCACCGGCGGGCCCAAGGCGCTCGCGAGCCTCGTCCCGGCGCTCCCGTCAGATCTCGGCGACGGCACCGTGATCGTCCAGCACATGCCGGCCGGCTTCACCGCGTCGCTCGCGACCCGCCTGGACAACGCCTCCGACCTGTCCGTGGCCGAGGCCCGCGGCGGCGAGCGGCTCAGCCCGCAGACCGCGCTCGTCGCGCCCGGCGGCCGCCACCTGCACCTGCACGAGGGCGGCCGGGTGACGCTCGGCGACGAGCCCGAGATCGGCGGCCTGCGGCCACGGGCGGACATCACGATCCGCGACGCCGCCCGCGCCTTCGGCGAGCGCATGGTGCTCGTCGTCCTCACGGGCATGGGCAAGGACGGCCTCGAGGGCGCCCGCGAGGTGCGGCGCGCCGGCGGCCGAATCCTGGTCGAGGCCGAAGCCACGTGCACCGTCTACGGCATGCCCCGTGCCGTCGCCGAGGCCGGCCTGGCCGACCTGCAGCTGCCCCTGCACGAGCTGCCCGACGCGATCGCGAGGGAGGCCGCCTGATGTCCCAGCCCGCCTACCGACGCGACGACTACGCCGAGTTCTGCGAGGGCGTGCGCCGCCTGACCGGCATCGACCTCGCCCAGTACAAGCGGCCCCAGATGGAGCGCCGCATCCGCTCGTTCGCCGACCGCCGCGGCATCGACGGGCTGCCCGAGTACCTGCGGGCGCTCGCCGCCGACCGCGACGCCCTCGAGCAGTTCCTCGCCCGCATGACGATCAACGTCTCCCAGCTGTGGCGCAACCCGGAGCAGTGGGAGCGGCTCGGGCAGGAGATCCTCCCCGAGCTGGCCGGCACCGGAACGATCCGCGCCTGGAGCGCCGGCGCGTCCTACGGCGCCGAGGCCTACACCCTGGCCGCGATCTGCCGCCGAGTCGCGCCGGGCTGCACGGTCGAGATCCGCGGCACGGACATCGACGCCCGCATGGTCGCCCGCGCCCGCGAGGGCCGCTTCAGCGCCGACGACGCCCGCACGGCGCCGCGCGCCGAGCTCGAGCGCGCATTCGACCGCGACGGGCACGGCTGGCGGGCCAGGCCGGAGCTGCGCCTGATGGTCAGGTTCGCGACCGGCGACCTGCTCCGCGACGCGGTGTCACGCGGCGCGTACGACCTGATCCTGTGCCGGAACGTCGTCATCTACTTCACCGAGCCCGTGCGCGACGCCCTCCACGAGCGGCTGGCGACCGCCCTGCGGCCCGGCGGCTACCTGATGGTCGGCTCCAGCGAGCGCGTCTCGACGCCGCAGGCCTACGGCCTCGACACCACCCATCCCTTCATCTACCGGAAGCGCTGATGGATACCTCCGAGTATCTCGGCATGTTCCTCGCGGAGAGCCGCGAGCACCTGCAGACGCTGAACCTGGCGGTGATCCGCATCGAGGAGGCGCCGGACGACGGCGACACCATCGACGAGATCTTCCGCATGGCCCACTCACTGAAGGGGATGAGCGGCACGATGGGCTTCGCGCGCATGGCGGCGCTGACGCACACGATGGAGGACGTGTTCGAGACCCTGCGCGGGCGCACAGGGGCGCTGGAGCGGCGGGTGATCGACGTTCTGCTCGAATGCCTGGACGCGCTCGAGGGCGCTGTCGAGGCGATCGAGCGGGACGGCGACGAGCAGCTCGACCCGACCGCGCTGATCGCCCGTCTCGGCGAGCTCGTCGGGGCCGCTCCGGCCGCCCCGGCGGTGGACGCGACCGCCGGCGAGGCCGCCGCGATGCCCGACGCCGTCGCCGCCT
>JBKPMQ010000369.1:0-8485 GCA_046732235.1 Actinomycetota bacterium | reverse complement strand
GCGTTGATACGCGGTGCGAGGCGGAACGCGATCCCGCCCTCGTCCAGCGTCGCCGCGTCGACGCGGCCGACGCGCATGAGGGCGCGAAGTCCCGGCTTTGTCGTGCGGGCGAGCGCGCGCATGCCCGCGCGCGCGAGGCCGCGGTTCTCGTCGACCAGCGGGACGACGTCGGCGATCGTCGCCAGCGCAACCAGGTCGAGATGGGTCTCGAGCGCCGTTGGGTCGCGGCCGGCCTGCGCGAAGAGCGCCTGGGCGAGCTTGAAGACGACGCCCGTGCCGGCCAGCTCCGGGAAGGGGTATTCGGACGGCCGGGTGCAAACGAGCGGGCAGGCGGGGAGGACGTCGCCCGGGCGGTGGTGGTCGGTCACGATCACGTCCATCCCGAGCTCTGCGGCCCGGGCGACCTGGTCGGCGGCCGTGATCCCGCAGTCGACGGTGACGAGCAGGCGGACGCCGTCGCCGGCCAGCCGATCGACCGTCTCGGCGGCCAGGCCGTAGCCCTCGTCGAAGCGGCTCGGCACGTGCCAGTCGACGTTCGCGCCCAGCTCGCGCAGCGCCGTCACGGCGAGCGCGGTGGCGCAGATGCCGTCGGCGTCGTAGTCGCCGTGCACGCACACCCGCTCGCCGCCCGCGATGGCACGCCCGATCCGGTCGCACGCGGCCGCCATGTCGCCGAGCAGCATCGGGTCGTGCAGCGGCCCGTCGAGCTCGAGGAAGGCGCGCGCCGCGTCCGGGGTGGTGTGCCCGCGGCGGACGAGCACCTCGGCCGTGGTGCGCTGCACGCCGAGCCCGGCTGCGAGGTCGTCCGCGATCCCCGGTGGGCAGGGATCGATCAGCCAGCGCGGCGCATCCATCGATCCCATGCTACGGAGGGGTGCGGACGTGATCGGTGCGGGGACCGTGCTTGAATCCGGCCATGCCCGGCCTGTACGTCGACGTGATCGGGTCGGGCCCGCCGGCCGTGCTCCTACACGGCAGCTTCAGCTTCGGCGCGCTCGCCTTCTCCGAGCAGCGGCCGCTGGCCGCCGAGTTCGAGCTGCACATCGTCGACCGGCGCGGGTTCGGCCGCAGCCCCGGCGGCGAGGGGCCGGTCGACTTCGAGACGGAGGCCGCCGAGATCGCCGCGCTGCTCGATCCGCCCGCCCACCTGCTCGGCCACTCCTACGGCGCGATCGTGTGCATGTTCGCGGCGGCATTGCGGCCAGACGCGGTGCGCTCGCTGACCGTCATCGAGCCGCCGGCGTTCGGCCTGGCCCGCGGCGACGAGGCGGTCGACCTGATGGTCGAGCGGATCCGGGAGCACAGGCGCGACGGCGCCGGGCTGCCCGAGGAGGAGTACCTGCGCGGGTTCCTGGCGGCGTGGGGGTTCGAGCCCCGTCCCGGTCCCCGTCTGAACGACGTCGCCCGCCGATCCGTGCGCCGCTCGGTGGGCGAGCGCTCGCCGCATGAGGCCGAGATCCCGTTCGCCGAGCTCGCCGCCGCCCGCTTCCCGGTGCTGGTCGTCCACGGCGGCTGGGACGCCGTCACCGAGCGTGCGCGCGCGATCGGCGGGCGCGCGTTCCTGACCGTCTGCGACGTGGTGGCGGCCCGTCTCGATGCCGAGGTGGCGGTCTTTCCGGGCGCCGCCCACCAGCCCCAGCTGCTCGGCGAGCGCTTCAACCGCCGTGTGGCGGAGTTCTGGCACGCCGCCGACCGGCGGCTCGCCCCCCAGCCCGAATCGGGGTCAGACCCCGAACGGCGGCCGTGACAGTTCCGTTGCGGTTCCGTTCGGGGTCTGACCCCGTTAGAGGCGGCCGCTGCGCACGATCGAGAGCACGAGCACCAGGCCGAGCCCGCTCGCGCTGAGGAAGCCCACCAGCGCGAGCACGTGGATCCCGAACACGTGCCACCCGCCCCGGGCGGAGATCCCGATCAGCGACGAGCCGATCAGGAGCGACGCCATGACGACGGCGATCACCAGGCGGTTGAAGACCACGTCGGCCTGGCGGGTGAGCTCGTCGAGGCCCTTATGGCGGAACTGCACCTCGACCTCGCCGTCGCGCAGCTGCTCCAGCGTGTCGTGCACCTGGTAGGGCAGCTCCATCAGCAGGTTGCCGTAGCTCTCGAGCTCCTCCTTCGACCGGTCGAGCAGCCGCCGCGGCGAGTAGCGGCGGGCGACGAGCTCCGCGGCGTAGGGCTCCGCCACTTCGAAGACGTTGAAGTCGGGATAGAGCTCGGTGCCGACGCTGCCGAGGGTGGCGAGCGCCTTGTCGAGCAGCGCGAAGCGGGTCGGCAGGCGCAGGTGCATGCGCGACACGAGCACGAACGCCTCGCGGATCACCTGGAGCGGGTCGATCTGCCCCATGGAGGCCCCGTAGTAGCGGTAGTAGACCTCGCGCAGCTCGATCCGCAGCTCGTCCTCCTGCTCCTTCGAGAAGCGCACGCCGAGGTCGTAGAGGCGCCGCGGCAGGGCGTCGACGTTCTCATTCACGGCGTCGAGCAGGAGCCGGGTCAGGCGGCGCATGTCGGCCTCGCTGAGCGAGCCGGTCATCCCGAAGTCGACCAGGCCGAGGCGGCCGTCCCCGAGCACCATGATGTTCGCGGGGTGCGGGTCGCCGTGGAACACGCCGTGGCGGAAGATCATCTCGAGCCAGGTCTCGGCGATCAGGATCGCGAGCCGGCGCCGCTCGTCCATCGGCGTCGCCGCGAGGTCGAGATCCCCGAGCTGCACCCCCTCCAGCCGCTCCAGGGTCAGCACCCGCTCGCTGGAGTACGTGCCGTACACGCGCGGGATGGCGACCCGCGGTTCGTCGGCGAAGTTGCGCCGGAAGATCTCGGCGTTTCGGGCCTCGATGCGGTAGTCGAGCTCGCGCCGGATCGAGCGGGCGAACTCGTCCACCACGGCGACAGGGTCGATGAACGAGAGCCGGTCGACCCGGCGGCGGACGATGCGGGCGACCTGGTAGAGCAGGCTCAGGTCGGACTCGACCCGGCGGGCGGCGTTCGGCCGCTGCACCTTGACCGCCACCCGCCGGCCGTTGGCGAGCTCCGCGAGGTGCACCTGCCCGATCGAGGCGGCGGCGACCGGCACGGGATCGAAGTCGACGAACAGGCGCTCGATCGGCGAGCGCAGCTCCGCCGCGATGACGTGCTCGACGTCGGTGTACGGGACCGGCGAGACCGAGTCCTGCAGCAGCCGCAGCTCCGACAGGATCTCCGGCGGGACGATGTCGGGGCGGGTGGAGAGCAGCTGGCCGAACTTGACGAACGTCGGCCCGAGCTCGTCGAGCATCTCCCGCAGATGGCGGCCGAGCGCGGGCAGGTTCTGGGCCTCGATGACCGCGGAGCGGCGCAGCGCCCGCCGCTCGAACACGAAGCCGAACCCGTGCTTGGTGGCGACCTGGGCGATCTCGCGCAGGCGGCCCATCGTCCGCCGCCTATCCGCGAGCGTGGCCATCGCGGCCAATGTTAGGCGCTCGCCGGGCCTGGCCGCCGATGATGAATAAAAGGGGTCTGACCCCGTTTATTCATTTGGATGCCAGGGCGCGGAGGACGCGCTCGCGGTGGTCTACGTGCCACTCGATGGCGGGGTCGCCGGGATCGCGCCACGCGAGCTCGAGCGACTCGTGGCTCGGGCGCAGGTCGCCGCCGAGGACGCGGCAGACGTAGACGAGCCCGACCTGCCCGTGCGGCGCCGACGTCGCGCGCGATGCCGCCCGGAACTCGACCGTCCCCAGCCGCACCACCTCGATGTCGAGGCCGGTCTCCTCGGCCACCTCGCGGACGACGCACTCCGCCGGCGACTCGTTCGGCCCGAGCCAGCCTCCGGGAAGCCCCCAGCGGCCGTCGTCGGCACGCCGGTCGAGCAGGACGCGGCCCCTGCCGTCCGGAATCACCGCCGTGGCCCCCACCTTCGGCGTGGGCGTGCCCAGGTCGCGCGCGAACCGCTCCCCGACCTCGGCCGCCGGCAGCCCGGCCAGCTCGGCGTAGAACTCGTCGACGATCTGGCACATCCTCCGGTAGCGGACCTGGTCGTACTCCGACTCGGCGTAGGCACGGCCCTCGTAGGCGAGGGTGCGCAGCTCGTCGAGCAGCGTGACCGCGTCGATCAGACCAGGCTCCGGCCCTGCATGTCCGCCGGCACGGGCAGGCCGAGCGCCGTCAGCACGGTGGGCGCGATGTCGAACAGATGGGCGTCGGGTGGCACCTCGCTCGGCATTCCCGGCCCGGCGAAGATGGAGATTCCGAATTTGGCGTGGTTCGCGTCGTCCGGGCCCGTGTCGTTCTCGCGGACATGGACGCGGCCGTCCCCGACCGAGCCGATCGAACGCCACCCCAGGTTGCCGAAGTAGGCGATCAGGTCGGGGGCGACATTTCGCACCTCGCGGTAGAGGTCCTCCGGGCGAAAGACGCGCGTCCCGATCGAGTTGCCCCGCTCGTCGCCGAGCGCCTCGAGCTTCGCGATCAGCTCGTCGCGGAGCGGCTCGTAGTCGGCCGGGTCGATCACGCCGTCGGGCTCGCGGCCCTTCACGTTCAGGAAGATCCGGGAGTAGTAGCCGCCGTCGGCCCAGACCCGCGTCCGCGCCCAGTCGATGGTGCAGCGGCCGATCGGCGTCTGCTCGGTCGGCGGATCGACCAGCGTCAGGTAGCCCTCGCGCATCAGCCACTCGTTGATCTGGATGCCGCCGAACATCGCCTTGGCGCCGTGGTCGGAGACCACCATGAGCGCCGTGTCGTCGCCGAGGCCCTCGATCAGCGAGCCCACCTCGGAGTCGAGGTAGCGGTAATAGTCGCGGAACGCCGCCTCGAGCGGCGTGCCCGCCACGTAGTCGGGGTGGTTCGGGTCGTAGAACCGCCAGAGGGCGTGGTGCAGGCGGTCAGGGCCCATCTCGACCAGCATGAAGAAGTCCCACGGCCGGGTGTCGCGCAGGTGGCGGGCGAGCGCGAAGCGCCGTTCGGTCATCGTGTGGATGTCGCGCACGACCCGCTCGCGCTCGTCCGTGCGGTAGTTCGGCACGTCGACCATGTAGTCGCCGACGACCTGGCGGATCTCCTCCTTCAGCGCCTCGGGATACGTGTATCGGCTGTCCGTCGACGGCGTGAGGAAGCAGCTCACCATCTCCCCGTTCACCTGCCGAGGCGGGAACGTCTGCGGCACGCCGAGCGCGACGACGTGCTTCCCGGCCCGGGAGAGGATGTCCCACAGGCGGTCGTCGCGCACCTTCTCCGACGTGGCGAACGTGAGCCCGTCGTAGGAGTGGTCCTTGCGGTTGCGGAAGCCGTAGAAGCCGAGCGTGCCGGGGTCCTTGGACGACATCATGCACGACCACGCCGGCACGGTGATCGGCGGGTCGCAGGACTCGAGCTTCCCCCACGCCCCCCGCTCCATCAGCCCCGAGAGCACGGGCAGCTCGGCCCGCATGTCGTCGAACACGATCTCGGGCGCGACGCAGTCGAGCCCCACGATCATCAGCCGCCGTGGACGCGCCATGCCTACTGCCCGCGGTGCGTGAAGACGAGCATCTTCTGGTTGCGGGGGTTGTTCCACCCGCCCAGATACTCGACCTGGAGCCCCGTTCCCTCGCACACCCAGTCGAACACGCTGCGGTGATAGTGGAAGAAGTCGCGGTCGAGGTGCGTGACGAGGCCCGGCTTCTGCTGCACGTCGGTGATCTCGCGAGGCTCCCGCTCGTCCTCGTAGAACGTGGCGAAGAACTTGCCCTCCGGCGCCAGCGCCCGGTCCATCTCGACGAGGCAGCGGATGATCTCGTTGATCGAGAGGTGGGTGAACACCGACTGGGCGAGCGCGAAGTCGAACTTGCGATGGAGGGTGTCGAACTCGAAGTGGTGCAGCTCGCGCAGGACCGGCTGCTTGGGAAGCAGGCCGCGCGGGCGCAGGTCGAAGTCGCGCCCGGCCTCGATGAGGTCGAAGCGGCGGTCGATCCCGTAGTAGTGCCCGGTCTCGAGGTAGTCGATGAAGCGCCAGCCGCCGCGCAGCGGCCCGCAGCCGACGTCGAGCAGGTAGTGGTGCGGCTGGAGCCCGTGGTCGAGCAGGTACTGGAACTGGAGCGTGCCGAGCTCCTCCCACATACCGCCGATGCCGCGCCGGTGCCAGCCCGGATCGATGTACTTGTAGACCTGGCGCGGAAGCGCCTTGCGGACGCGGCGCTTGACGGGCACCGGGACGATCGGCTCGATCGTGCCGAAGGCGCGCTGGAGGGTCTTCTGGGTGGCGAGGCGGGCCTCGCCGACGATTCCGCCGGGGCTCTGGGTCGCGGGCATCGCAGGACATTAGCGCGTGGAGGTGTGCCAGACTGGAGGCAGCTTGGCCACCGTGCTCGTCACCGCCGCCGGCGCGCCCGGCTGCCCGCGCCTGATCCGCGCGCTGCGCGAGGCGGGGCACGCGGTCGTCGGGACCGACGCGAACCCGCGCTCGGCCGGGTCGCGGCTGTGCGACCGCTTCGCCGTCGTGCCCCGCGGCGACGACCCGGAGTTCATCCCGGCGATGCGGACGGCGGCCGCCGACCTGGGCGCGGACGTCGTCTTCCCCACGTCGTCGTCCGAGATCCTGGCGTGGGCGCGCGCCCGGGAGGACTTCGGCGTGCCCGTGCTGGCGGGCCCGCCGGAGGGCGTCGAGGCGGCCTCGGACAAGGCCGAGACGTTCCGGCTCGCCGAGCGGTGCGGCGTCCCCCACCCGCGCACGATCGAGGTGGACAATCCAGACGACTTCGCCGCCGCCGTGCGCGACCTGGGCTATCCGGAGCGCCAGGTGGTGATGAAGCCGACACAGGCCAAGGGATCGCGCGGCTTCCGCATCCTCGACCCGACCGCCGACCGCCGCCGCTGGCTGCTCGAGGCCCGCCCCGGCGAGGCGGCACCGGAGCGGCTCGAGGACGTGCTCGAGCTGCTCGGGCAGGGCGCGTTTCCCGCCTACATCGTGCAGGAGTTCCTGGACGGGCCCGAGGAGACCGTCGACGCGATCTGCCTCGCCGGCGAGCTGCTCCTGCCCATGACCCGCACCCGCGAGGCGCTGCGCGCCGGCCTGGCGATGGACTTCACCCTCCTCGAGCGGCCGCAGGAGGAGATGCACTCCGCCCGCCTCTCCGAGGAGCTCGCGATGGACTACTTCCTCTCGGTCCAGTTCAAGGGCGGGAAGCTGATGGAGATCAACCCCCGCGTCTCGACGATCGTCTACACGCCCGACATCAACCCGCCCGCGCTCGCCGTCGGCCTTGCGCTCGGGACGACGCACGCGGAGGAGCTGCGCCGGCTGCGCCCGCAGGTGCCGGTCGGCAGGCGCGCGATCCGCTATTTCGACCAGGTCGAGTTCATCTGAGCGACCGGGCCGGCGGGGGTCGGCCGGTAGAATCGCCCGCTCATGAGCGCATCCGCACCACACGGGCCCGCGGCCGTCGTCGCCGACGTCGGCTGGGTCAACGGCCTCGCCGCGATCCGCTCGCTGGGCCGGAACGGCGTGCGGGCGCTGGCAGTCGACCACCGCCCCTGGGCGCTCGGGTTCCGGTCGCGCTACGCGACGCCGGTCGCCGCGCCGGACCCGGTCGCCGACGAGGACGGCTTCGTGGCGGCGCTGGCACGCCTCGGCGAGAAGCTGGAGGGCCCGGTGCCGGCCTTCGCCACACACGACGAGCACGTGAACGTGCTCGCGCGCCGGCACCGCGACATCGGCCCCGTCTTCCGGCCGTGCACGCCGGAATGGGATGTGCTCGAGGCGATCCAGTCGAAGCGCCACCAGCTCGACGTGGCCGCCGACGCGGGTGTGCCGGTGCCGGGCACGCGCCATCCCCGCTCCGCCGCAGAGGCGCGGACGGCCGCGCAGGAGCTCGGCTACCCGGTGCTCGTGAAGCCGTCGGATCCGGTCGGCTTCAAGCGGCTCCACAACCGCCAGGCCTTCCGCTGCCAGTCAGGCGCGGAGGTCGAGACGGCATATGCCCAGGCCGAGGCGTTCGCGCCGATGGTGCAGGAGTACATCCCGGGCGGCGACGACGACCTGTACACGCTCGGGAGCTACCTCACGGCCGACGGCCAGGCGCTCGGCATCTTCACCGGCCGCAAGCTGCGCCAGACCCGCCGGCACATGGGGGTCTGCCGCGTGGCCGAGGCGGTCTGGGTGCCCGAGGTGGCCGAGCACGGCCTCGCGCTCCTGCGGGCGCTGCGCTTCCACGGCATCTCGCAGGTCGAGTTCAAGCGCGACCCGCGCACCGGCGAGCACAAGCTGATCGAGGTGAACCCGCGGCTGTGGCAGTGGCACGGGCTCGCAACGGCCTGCGGCGTCGACCTCACCCACATCGCCTACCTCGATCTGGTCGGGCGCCCGCCGGCGCCGCAGCGGATGACGAACGAGGGCCGGCGGTGGGCGATCACGTTCATGGCCGGCGCCCGCCACGCCATCCAGCGGCCGCCCTACACGGACGCGCTGCTGGCCCGCGACGACCCCCGGCCGGCGCTCGTCCAGCTGGGGCGGGTCGCCCGCGGCGGTGTGCGCGCC
>JBKPMQ010000368.1:0-8898 GCA_046732235.1 Actinomycetota bacterium | reverse complement strand
CGACCAGCCACCGCGACGGAAGGGCGCGCTGGCCGTCGTCGGACACTCAAAACCGACCCAGCCACGACCCGTGGAGGGATGCCGCCGCAGCGCCGCGCACCCATCAAAAGAGCCGGCGGAGCTGCGGCGGGCGGCCCGCAGGGCCGCTCGGAGGCCGGGAGGGACGCTGCGCGAAGTAGGGTGCACGACATGACTGCGACGGTGACGCTCGAGCCCTGGGGCAGCGGTGACCTGCCGCTGCTGGAGCGGCTGATGGGCGATCCGCGGATGACCGAGCACCTCGGCGGACCCGAGAACCCGGAGAAGCTGCGCGAGCGTCAGGAGCGGTACGAGCGGCTCAAAGGCGCGGATCGGATGTTCAAGATCGTCGACCAAGAGAGCGGCCAGGGCGTCGGATCGGTCGGCTACTGGACGAAGGACTGGCGCGATGGGCAGGTCTACGAGGTCGGCTGGATGGTCGTGCCGGAGTTCCAGGGCCGCGGGATCGCCGTAGCGGCGACTGCGCAGGCGATCGAGCGCGCCAGGAGTGACGACGAGTACCGCTTCATGCACGCCTTCCCGAACGTCGACAACGCGCCCTCGAATGCGATCTGCCGCACGCTCGGCTTCGAGCTTCTCGAGGCGTGCGAGTTCGAGTTCCCGAAGGGTCACTTGATGACGTGCAACGACTGGCGGCTGGATCTGCGCGCAACGAGCTAACCGGCGTCGACCGTGCAGCCCGTGGCCCTCGGCCACTGCGGGTAGTCCCCACCCGTTTGCAGCACGCGGGTCGAGCACGGGAACGTCGAGAGCACCCAGTAGTCGCGGAGAATCGGGCGTGGCTGGCCGCACCACGAGTAGCCCGCCGTCAGCCTCAGGTGGAAGCGTCTACGGGCGTAGGTGCCGGAAATTTCCGCGGTGGAGCCGCGGCCCACAAGAACGCCCGCGCACCCGCTCATCCGGTCGCGGCGTCGCAGGTAGTCGGCGATCGCGCGGCACGCCGCCCGCGGATTGGGAGCGGTCCCGCCGGCCGGCCCGCACGCGAGGGAATACCGGTTCACGGCGGGCGTCGCGTCACGACACTGCGCGCTCAACGCCCCGAACCCGCACCTCCCGGGCACGAGCCGAACAACGAGCTGGAACCGGCCCGTCGGGACGACGCTGGCCCCGGTCTTGTCAGGCGCCAGGGTCGATTGGCCGCTACCAAAGCACCCGGCCAGACCCGACGCGAACAGCGCCACAAGCACGAGGAACCTCACTTGGCATTGGACGCGTCACCGTCCCGATCGGTTCCGCGTCCGCGCCCTACTCCGTCGAGTACTTCGGCTGCGCCTTCTCGCCGCGGATGCGGGCGACGGCGTGGTTCGCCGCCAGCGCGGCCTCCGAAAAGCCGACCGTGATGAGCGTGATCTTGCCGTCGAAGCCGGCGACATCGCCGGCGGCGTAGACGCCCGGCAGGCTGGTCTCGCAGGTCTGGTTCACCTTGATCTGGCGCTTGTTCGCGAACTCGAGGCCCCAGTTCGCGATCGGGCCCAGGTGCGAGACGAAGCCGAGCAGCGTCACGAGCTCGTCGCACTCCACCTCGACCATCTCGCCGGTCTCCGTGTTCTCCACCGTGATCTGCTCCAGCCGGCCGTTCCCGCACGCCGCGCGCACCTCGCACGGCACCATGATGTCGACCCGGCCTTCATCGGCGAGCCGCCGCACCTCGTTCACCGACGACTCCAGCCCGCGGAACCGCTCCCGCCGGTGGATGAGCGTGATCGGGGCGGCCGCGGTGTCCTGCAGCCCGAGCGCCCAGTCGAGCGCCGAATCGCCGCCGCCGACGAGCACCACCCGCCGGCCCGCGAAGGCCTCCTTGCGCTTCACGAAGTAGTGCAGGCCGTTGCCCTCCCACCGCTCCAGGTCGGGCAGGTCGAGCTTGCGCGGGTTGAACGCGCCGTGCCCCGCCGTGATGATCATCGTGCGCGTGAGCAGCGTCTCCCCCGACGCCGTATGCAGCTCGATCACCTCGTCGTCGCGGTGGGAGATCGTCTCGACCACCTCGCCCAGCCGCACGTCGGGCTCGTACTGCATCGCCTGGTCGGTCAGCCGGTCGATCAGCTCCTGGCCGTTGATCTTGGGATATCCGGCCACGTCGAAGATGTGCTTCTCCGGGTAGACGGCGGACACCTGGCCGCCCAGCTGCTCCAGGCTCTCGATGATCCGCACGCTGGCGTCGCGGTGGCCGCCGTAGTACGCGGCGGCGAGCCCGGTCGGGCCGCCGCCGATGATCGTGATGTCGACGATCTCCTCGGATGTCACGATTGGGAGTCTAGTCGTGGCTCTCCGAGCGGCGCTTGTGACACCCGCCACCCCATGAGAATCGGCCAGAACATGCGGATTGCGCGCCGCCGGAAGCGGAGCTTGTGAGCGGTGCTATAGTCGCGGCTGGTGCTCGGCGATTGGGCAGCTCTGCTCGTGTTCGCGGCGATCGCATTCGTGATCCCGTTCAGCCTGTTGTTCGCGACCTTCGCCCTCGCCACTCGCACCTCCCGGCACGCCGGGGACAAGAGCATCCCGTTCGAGTCGGGCGTCTCGTCGCAGACGTTCCTGGCCGGCCGCTTCACGGTCAGCTACTACCTGACCGCGATGCTCTTCATCGTGTTCGACATCGAGATCGTCTTTCTGTACCCGCTGGCCGTGCAACTGCATGCGCTCAAGTGGTTTGGGCTCGCGGAGATGGTCACGTTTGTCGTGCTGCTCGTGGTGGCATACGTGTATGTCTGGCGCAGGGGGGCCCTGGAATGGCGGTAACGCCCGTCAATATCGACCGCGCGATCAGGTCCGAGGACCTGGAGCAGTACATCATGCTGACGACGGTGGAGAAGGCGCTCGCGTGGGCGCAGTCGAACTCCATCTGGCCGGCCAGCTTCGGCCTGGCCTGCTGCGGGATCGAGATGATGGCCCTGCCGTCTCCCCGCTACGACATCGCCCGCTTCGGCGCGGAGGTGTTCCGCGCGTCGCCGCGCCAGTCCGACCTACTGATCGTGTCCGGGCGCGTGTCGCACAAGATGTCCGCGCCGCTGCGCCAGATCTACGACCAGATGCTGGTGCCGAAATGGGTGATGGCGATGGGCGCGTGCTCGAGCTCGGGCGGCATGTTCGCCAACTACGCCGTCCTGCAGGGCGTCGACAAGATCGTGCCGGTGGACGTGCACGTTCCCGGCTGCCCGCCCCGGCCCGAGGCCGTGATCGACGGGTTCCGGGTGATCCAGCGCAAGATCCGCGCCGGCATCCCGCCCGCCTACGAGACGGAGAAGTCGAAGGCGTGACGGCGGCCCAGCTTGCGGCGGCGGTACGCTCGGCCGTGCCCGGCTCCGTGGTCGGGCACGAGAAGGGCCTCGACATGCCCACACTCACCGTGAAGCCGGAGCGGCTGGTCCAGGTGTGCACACACCTGCGCGACGAGCAGGGCAAGAACTTCCTCTCGGCCGTCTCGGCCGTCGATCACCTCGGCTACGGCGACGACGTCGCCGGCTACTTCGGCACCGAGCGCGGCCGCGACCTGAACGCCACCGGCAGCTGGGGAGCGGCGACGACCCCCGAGCCGCCGCCGAAGCGCTTCGCCGTTCGCTACCACCTGGCCCACGTCGGCGACGGTCCCACGGACCGCGTGCGCGTGCAGGTGTGGCTCGACGACGGCCAGGAGGTGCCGAGTGTCGTCTCGGTGTGGCCGACCGCCGACTGGCACGAGCGCGAGCAGTACGACCTGATGGGGATCGTGTTCGCCGGTCACCCCAACCTGCGCCGCCTGATCATGCCCAACGACTGGGACGGGCATCCGCTGCGCAAGGACTATCCGATCGGCGGCGAGCCGGTCCAGTTCACGGACGCGGTATGAGCACCGTCGAGCGCCCACCGGCACCGGTCGAGCCCCTCTTCACCCCGGCGAAGATCCCGCCGGGCGCGCCCTCGAAGGTCGACCCGCCCCCGGGCGAGGACCTGATCACCGTCAACTTCGGGCCCAACCACCCGTCGACGCACGGCGTGCTGCGCCTGATCGTGACGCTCGACGGGGAAGTGGTCGTCGGCCTCGACGCGGACATCGGCTACGTCCACACCGGCTTCGAGAAGAACTTCGAGCAGAAAACCTACTGGAAGGGCATCCCCTACGCCCCGCGGATGGACTACCTGGCCTTCTTCGCGAACGAGCTCGCCTACGTCGGCGCGGTCGAGAAGCTGATCGGGATCGAGGTGCCCGAGCGGGCGCAGTGGATCCGCACCCTCTTCGCCGAGCTGAACCGCATACACAGCCACCTGATCTACGTCGGCACGTCGGGTGTGGAGATGGGCGCGATGTCGGTCTTCTTCTACTGCCTGCGCGAGCGCGACACGGTGCTCGACCTGTTCGAGATGGCGACCGGGGTGCGCATGCACGATCGCTACCCGCAGTTCGGCGGCGTGGCGGAGGACCTGCCCAGGGGCTTCTACGCCGAGTGCCGCAAGTTCTGCGAGATGATGCCGCGCCGGATCGACGAGTACCTCGACCTGCTGGCGGGGAACCCGGTCTGGAAGTCTCGCTACCGCGGGATCGGGACGATCTCGCCCGAGGACGCGATCGCGATGGGCCTCTCCGGCCCGAACCTGCGCGCGACCGGCGTCCCGTACGACCTGCGCCGCACGGAGCCCTACTCCGTCTACCCGCAGCTCGACTTCGACGTCGTCGTCGGCGAGCGCGGCGACGCGTACGACCGCTTCCTGTGCCGGACGAAGGAGATGTACGAGTCGGTGCGGATCATCGAGCAGTGCCTCGACCGGATGCCGTCCGGGCCGGTGATGGCGACCGACCGCAAGTACGTGCTGCCGCCCCGGGCTGAGCTGCACACGTCGATGGAGTCGCTGATCCACCACTTCAAGCTCGTCACCGAGGGATTCCGCGTCCCGCCCGGGCAGGTGTACTACCCGGTGGAGTCCGCGCGGGGCGAGTTCGGGTGCTACCTCGTGTCCGACGGCGGGACGAAGCCGTGGCGGGTGCACTTCCGGGCGCCGAGCTTCGTCAGCCTCCAGTCGACGGCGATGATGTCCGTGAACCGCTACGTCGGCGACATGATCGTCGTGGTCGGGTCGCTCGACGGCGTGATGGGCGAGGCGGACAGATAGTGGATCCGGCCACCGCCGAGACGCTCGCGGGCGCGGTCGAGACGCGTCCGCAGATGCCGGCGCCGCTGCGCCCCGATGACACGAGCGCGCCGCTGCGCGAACGCATCCTGGCCGTCGTGGCGCTCTACCCGGAGCCGCGCTCGGCTCTGATCCCGGCCCTGCGGCTCGCGCAGGAGGAGTACGGCTGGCTCTCGACCGAGGCGTTCGAGCAGGTCGCGGACGCGACCGGGTTCACGCCGGCGCTGTGCAAGTCCGTGGCGTCCTTCTACGACATGTTCCGGCTGCATCCGGCCGGCAGGCACGAGATCTGCGTCTGCACGAACATCTCCTGCGCCCTTGTCGGCGCGGGCGAGACGCTGCGGGAGTTCACGCGCGAACTCGGGATCGAGCCCGGCTCGACGACGGCCGACGGCATGTTCACCCTGCGGACCGTCGAGTGCTACGGCGGCTGCGGCTGGGGCCCGGTCGTGTCGGTGGACGAGCGCTACCACGAGCCGTTCGGCCCCGACCGGGTGAAGCCGCTCCTCGACGAGCTACGGGGGGAGGCCGGATGAGCGAGGCGAGGCGGATCCTGCTCGACTTCGACGGCGACCGCCGCGACGTCCATTCCTACGAGCAGGCCGGCGGCTACCAGTCGCTGCGCACCGCGCTCGGGATGGAGGCGGGCGACGTGGTCGGGATGGTCGACACGTCGGGCCTGCGCGGCCGCGGCGGCGCCGGATTCCCGACCGGCCGCAAGGCGTCGTTCCTGCCCAAGGGCCGCACCCCCGCCTACCTGTGCGTGAACGCGGACGAGTCGGAGCCGGGGACGTTCAAGGACCGCGAGATCATGTTGCGCAACCCGCACGCGCTGATCGAGGGCATCCTGATCATGAGCTACGCGATGTCGGCCACCTCGGCGTTCATCTACATCCGGGGCGAGTACCGGACCGAGTTCGAGGTGTTGAAACGGGCGCTCGAGGAGGCGCACTCCCGCGGTTACGTCGGCCGCAACGTGCTCGGGTCGGGGTACGACGCCACCGTCGTCCTGCACCGCGGCGCCGGCGCCTACATCTGCGGCGAGGAGACGGCCCTCCTGAGCTCGCTCGAGGGCGAGCGCGGCCAGCCCCGCTCGAAGCCGCCGTTCCCGGCCGTCGCCGGCCTCTACGCCGCGCCGACGCTGGTGAACAACGTCGAGACGCTGGCCTCGGTGCCGTACATCCTGAAGATGGGCGGCGAGGCCTACGCCGCCATCGGCACGGAGCGGTCGAAGGGCACACGCGTCTTCTCACTCTCCGGCAACGTGAAGCGGCCCGGGAACTACGAGCTGCCGCTGACCGCCACCCTGCGCGACCTGATCGAGGGCAAGGGCGGCGGGGCGCCGGCCGGCCGCACGATCAAGGCGATCATCCCCGGCGGCTCATCGACGCCGCTGCTCATGCCCGATCAGCTCGACACGGGCATCGACTACGAGTCGATCGCCGCCGCGGGCTCGATGGCCGGCTCCGGCGCGGTGGTCGTGATCGACGACCGCACCTGCATGGTGCAGCTCGCCCTGCGGGTGGCGGAGTTCTACCGCCACGAGAGCTGCGGCAAGTGCACGCCCTGCCGGGAGGGCACGAAATGGGGCGTCGACATCATCCGCCGCATCGAGGAGGGCACCGCCGCCCAGCACGACCTCGACCTGCTGCTGAACGTGTGCGACCGCATCCTGGGCAAGTGCCTGTGCCCGCTCGGCGACGCGATGGCGATGCCGGTCGCGAGCTACGTCACCCACTTCCGCGAGGAGTTCCAGCGGCATATCGACGAGGGCGGCTGCCCGTTCGTGGAGCAGAGCCCGATCGCGAGCCTCTACCACGACACGGCCGGAGTGCCGGCGTGAACACGTTCCACGATGCCTTCCTGGACGTGCGCCGCCGGATCGAGGAGGGCGAGGATCCGGAGCTGGTCGTGCCCGACCTGCTGCGGCTGGCCTCGGCGCAGGACGAGATCGACATGGCCGAGGCGCTGTACGAGGACGAGGTCGACCTGGACGAGGATGCGGACTAGTGGCCACGGTGAATAAAAGGGGTCTGACCCCGTTTATTCAGGGGGTGGGGTAGTGGCGACGGTCGAGACGAACACCGTCACGCTCACGATCAACGGGCGCGAGATCACCGTGCCGAAGGGCCTCTCGGTCGTCGAGGCGGCCGCCGAGGCCGGCGTCGAGGTCCCGGTCTTCTGCTACGAGCCCCGGCTCGGTGCCGGCGTCGGCGCGTGCCGCATGTGCCTGTGCGAGATCGAGGGCATCCCCAAGCTGCAGACGGCGTGCACGACGCCGGTCGCCGACGGAATGATCGTGAACTCGCACTCGCCCCGGGCCAAGGAGGGCCAGGACGCCGTGCTCGAGTTCCTGCTCCTGAACCATCCGCTCGACTGCCCGGTGTGCGACAAGGGCGGCGAGTGCCCGCTGCAGGATCTGACCTTCCGCTACGGCCCGGGCGTCACCCGCATGACCCTGCCGAAGCGCACGCAGGAGAAGCCGGTCCCGATCTCGCCGCTGATCAAGCTCGACCGCGAGCGCTGCATCCTCTGCTACCGCTGCACGCGCTTCTCCGAGGACGTCTCGGGCGACATGCAGCTCGTCGCGGAGAACCGCGGCGCAAACTCGGTCATCACCACGTTCGAGGGCCGGCCGTACACGAACGAGTTCTCCGGCAACGTGACCGAGCTGTGCCCGGTCGGCGCGCTCACGTCGTCCACGTACCGCTTCCTTGCCCGGCCGTGGGAGATCCAGAACGTCCCCACCGTCTGCGGCGCCTGTTCGATCGGGTGCAACACCTATGCCACCATCCGCGAGGGCAACGTGGCGCGCGTGCTCTCGCGCAACCACCCGGAGGTCGACGAGGGCTGGCTGTGCGACAAGGGCCGCTACGCGTTCGGCCACCTGCGCAGCCCCGAGCGCGTGATCCGGAACCTGATCCGGGGCGGGCGCGGCCTCGAGGCGGTCTCGACGAACGACGTGCTCGACCACGTCGCCGACCGGCTGCGGGCGACGGTCGAGCGGTTCGGCCCCGGCTCCGTGGCCGTGCTGGCCTCGGGCGAGCAGACGAACGAGGAGGCGCACGCCTGGGCGCGGCTGCTGGCCGAGGCCCTCGGCGGCGGCGTCGGCGTGTGCGGCCCGGAGGGCGGCTCATCGTGGAGCGACCTCGAGCCCTACGCGGCGTCGATCGCCGACCTGGCCGGGGCGAGCGCGATCGTGGTCGCCGGCGACGCCGACCTCGGCCACCGGGCGCCGGTGCTCGAGCTCTGGATCCGCAAGGCCGTCCGGAACGGCGCGGGCGTCTTCACCGTCGGCCCGGGCGCGACCCGCCTGGACACGCTGCGCGGCGCGGCCAACGTCTCGGCTGCCCCGGGCACCGCCCACACGGCCCTGCTCGAGGCGGCCGGGGGCGACGGCGCCCTGGGCGACGCCCTCCGGGGCGAGAACGCCGTGCTGATCTGGGCAGGCCCCATGCGGAGCGAGGTGGCGTCGGTGCTCGCGCACGTCGCGCACACCTCCGGCTGCCGCGTCCTGCGCACGCCGCGGGCGGCGAACGAGATCGGGATCGCCGCGGCCGGCCTCGGCACCGCGTCGCCCGAGCAGGCGCTCGAGCTGGCCGAGTCGGGAACGATCAAGGCGCTCGTGCTGCTCGGCGCCGACCCGGTCGGCGACTGGCACGCCGGCGAGCGGTGGCGAAACGCGCTCGCGCGCTGCTTCTTCGCGCTCCAGGTGGCCGGGTTCCAGAACGACTCGTCCGGCTGGGTGACGACGCTCGT
>JBKPMQ010000367.1:0-3883 GCA_046732235.1 Actinomycetota bacterium | reverse complement strand
ACCATCACCGCAAGGTCGCCGCCGGGCTCGCGGATCACGCCGTAGAAGTCCCCCGCGAGCACCTGCGCCCGCTCGGCGGGGACGTAGCGGCTGACGATGCGGTAGCGGCCGACCCGGGGCTCGCGTGTGACGGTGACGAGGCCACGGCTCAGCTCCTGCAAAAGCGCCCGGCGAAGGTCGTCGCCCCGCCGGACGCGGTCGCCCACGATGCCCACGCCGATGGCGATGGAGATCCACACGACCGGCCCGGTGTAGACGTTCTCGCCCAGGATCGTGACCGCGAGCAGCGCCGCGATCGCCGCCAGGAACGCGCCGATGCGCGGCCCCATGACGAAGGCCCCTGCGACCCCGAGCAGCACGAGCAGCGGTCCGGGCACGCCGCGCAACGTCGACGGCGACACGAACAGGAACGGGAGCGCGATCGCCAGCTCCCCGAGGACGACGCAGCCGATCGCGACGGCCCGCACCCTCGGCGATCGGAACCGCGGCCCGATCCCCGGCACGCTCATCGCGCTCTCACCCTTCCTCGCCCCCCACGACTCGGGCGATCATACGTGTCGGCAAGGACGGGTTCCAACGCCCGGCTCTGGTGGCGCGAGGGCGCTACGCCGTGACGCCGCCGTCCACGACGAGCACGGTGCCGTGGGCGTAGGAGGCCGCGTCCGAGGCCAGGAAGGAGACCGCGCCGGCGATGTCGCCGACGGTGCCGATCCGGCGCGCCGGCACCTCGGCCTCGAACTCGCGCAGGGCGTCCGGCCGTGACGTGATCCAGTCCGCCATCGGCGTGTCGATCAGGCCCGGGCACACGCAGCAGACGCGGACGCCGTCGCCGCCGTGGTCGAGCGCCAGGCTGCGGGTGAGGTTGACCACGCCCGCCTTCGCGGCGCAGTATGCGGCGCGGGTGTGGCCGCCGCGAATGCCGGCGGTCGAGGCGATGTTGACGATGCAGCCCGAGCCCGCCTCGATCATGGCCGGAAGGAACGTCTTGCAGGTGAGAAACGTCCCCTTCAGGTTCGTGTCCAGGATCAGATCCCAGTCGTCCTCGGCGAGCTCGGTGATGCGGTGCTCGAAGAAGACACCGGCGACGTTAACGAGCAGCCAGGGCGCGCCCAGCCGCCCGGTGACCTCGTCGCGCAGGCGCCGGACGTCGGCCTCGGAGCGGACGTCGCACCGAAAGCCGGCGCCGTCCGCGACGTCGGCCCCCGCCACCGCGAAGCCGTCGTCGGCGAGCCGGGCCGCGACCGCCGCCCCGATCCCCCCGGCGGCGCCCGTGACGACGGCGACGCGGATGTCGGGGCGGGAGCTCATGGCCGGCCGATCCTACTGCCGTCCGCTCCCGGACGGCGTCCTTTCCCGAAGGCAGGACTTGGGCTAGGCTCCGTCCACCCTCGGGCACAAGCACGATTCCTGGGCATGAAGCGGTCGGTAGGGCGTCGCTCCGCGGCCGCGGCATGGGCAGGAATCGAGGCGTGCGCCATCCCTGGAAGACCGGCCCCGTGAGCATCCGCGTCCTGATCGCCGACGACGAACCGCCGCTGCTGCGGATGGTCGCCGATCTGATCAGGGCGCACGACGGGTTCGAGGTGACGGCGACGGCGTCGGACGCCGACGAGGCGGCGGAGCGGGCGGCCGAGACGCAGCCGGACGTCGCCCTCCTCGACGTGCGCATGCCGGGCGGAGGCGTCTCGGCGGCCCGGGCGATCCGGTCGCGCTCCCCGCGGACACACGTCGTCGCCCACTCGGCCTACCACGACACCACCCTCGTGCTGGCCATGCTGCGCGCCGGCGCCAGTGGCTACGTCGTCAAGGGCGCGCCGCCGAGCGAGCTGATCGCGGCCCTCGAGGGCGCCGCCCGCGGGACGACCACACTCTCCGGCGAGGCGATCAGCGGGATGGTGGCCGAGCTCTCCGGCCAGCGCCGCGAGAGCCAGCGCACCGCCAACGAGCGCGGTCGCCTGCGACGCGAGATCCGCGGCGTCATCGACCGCTGCGCCGTCACGAGCGCGCTGCAGCCCATCTTCGATCTGGAGCGGCTCGAGCCGGTGGGCTACGAGGCGCTCGCGCGGTTCCCCAACCACTCCACCCGGCAGGTGCCGGACTGGTTCTCCGACGCCGCGACGGTCGGGCTCCGCGCCGAGCTCGAGCTGACCGCCGTCGCCACCGGGATGGGCAGCCTCGCCGTCCTCCCGGCCGACGCGTTCCTCTCCGTGAACGCGTCGCCCGAGCTGCTCGGCGAGCGCACGCTGGGCGAGATGCTCGCCGCGGCGCCCGCCCGCCGGCTCGTCCTCGAGGTGACCGAGCACTCGGAGGTGGCCGACTACGAGGCGCTCGTCTCCAGCCTCCACGCCCTGCGCAGCGAGGGCTTCCGGATCGCCGTCGACGACGCCGGGGCCGGCTACGCCAGCCTGCGCCACATCCTCCGCCTGCGGCCGGACTACATCAAGCTGGACATGACGCTGACGCGCGACATCGACATCGATGCCGACCGGCGGGCGCTGGCGAGCTCGCTGCTCACGTTCGCGCGCGAGGTGTCGGCGACGGTGATCGCCGAAGGCATCGAGACGGAGGCCGAGCTCGAGACGCTGCGCGCGCTCGGCGCCAGGCTCGGACAGGGCTACTACCTGGCCCGTCCCCGCGAGCCGGCGCAGCTGTTCTCCTACTGATACCGATTCGGCGTAGGCGGGTTCGCTGCCGAATTACCCCAAAGCGGGGAGGCCCGTCGCGCCGTTTCGGGGTCGCCCCGACCAGGTCGGAGAGCCGAGGATGAGCGGCATGGGGGTTCCACGAAGGGGTCTCGTGGTGGTTGTCCTCGCGATCGTCATGGCAGGGACGATCGGCGCCGGCACTGCCGCTGCGACCCTCACACCGCGCGCGGCGCTCCGCGTCGCCATCAACACCGTCCGCGTGAAGCACGGCCTCGGCCAGGTCCGGGGGTCGTCGCAGCTACGCGCCGTCGCCATGCACCACTCGGACGACATGATCATCCGCGATTACTTCTCGCACACCAGCCCGTCGGGCCAGACGGTCAAGCAGCGGATCATCCGCAGCGGCTTCGTCACCGGCTATTCCTGGATGGGCGGCGAGACGCTCGCCTGGGGCACCGGAACGCTGGCCGGACCGGTGAGCACCGTCCGCGCATGGATGGCGAGCCCGGAGCACCGCGCGATCCTGCTCTCGCCGCGCTTCACCCGTGTCGGCATCAGCCGCGCCTGCGGCCACTTCCTCGGCCACGTCGGCGCCTGCGTGTGGACGGCCGACTGGGTCGTGCGCTGGTAGCCGGCTACGCGCCGGCCATCTCTGCTGCCGCCGCCTGGACCGCGCGGACGATGCCCTGGTAGCCGGTGCAGCGGCACAGGTTCCCTGAGAGCGCGATCCGGATCTCGTCCTCGCTCGGATCGGGGTTCTGGTCGAGGAGCGCCTTGGCCGAGATCAGCATGCCCGGCGTGCAGAACCCGCATTGCACGCCGCCGTGGGCGAGGAACTGCCGCTGGAGCGGGTGCAGCTCGCCGGCGGCGGCCAGGCCCTCGACGGTCACGACCTTGCGCCCTTCGGCCTGCAGCGCCAGGTAGGAGCACGAGTTCACGGGCCGGCCGCCGAGCAGCATCATGCAGGCGCCGCACTCGGAATCGTCGCAGCCCTCCTTGCTGCCCGGCATGCCGAGCTCGGTGCGCACGACCGAGAGCAGGCTCCGGTGCGGCTCGATCTCGACGGGGAAGTCGGTGCCGTTGACGTTCAGGACGGCGTCGTATCGCATGGCGTCGTACTCCTCTTCCTAGTCCGCTGCGCCGTGCAGCGCCGGGCTGGCGGGGATGGGCACCGAGTCGCTCGATCCGCGGGCGCGCGCGATCGCGGCGGCAACGGCGCGGCGCGCGATCACCGCGGC
>JBKPMQ010000366.1:0-3486 GCA_046732235.1 Actinomycetota bacterium | reverse complement strand
GAGCATGACGGTGTCGGTGTACTCGAACTGATCCGTGGTGCCGGTCGGGTAGTACCGGAAGAAGTCGCCGTGGAGGTGAAACGAGTTCATCAGGTCGAACTCGGTCAGGTTGGCGAGATAGATCCGCACCGTCCGGCCGCGCCGGACGCGGATCGGGTAGCGCGCGTAGTAGAACGCGCGGCCGTTGACCGTATAGAACTCGTTCTCGGCGTCGCCGTTCGTGTCGAAGCCGTTCATCACCATGACCAGCTCCCGGGCCGGCGGCCGAGGCTGCTCGGGGTCGATGATCAGGGCGCCGTACAGGCCCTTGGCGATGTGCTTCTTGAGCGGCGTCGCGTGGCAGTGGTAGAGATGCAGGCCCGCGGGCGCCGCCGGGAACTCGTAGGTGAACGTCCCGCCCGGCTGGACGATCTCGAACACGCCGTCCATGTTGGCCGGGTGGATCCCGTGGAAGTGGATCGTGTGCGGGTGGCGGCTGGCGTTGACGAGGCCGACCCGGAGCGTCTGGCCCTCGGTGACGCGGATTGTCGGTCCCGGCACGCTGGCCTGCCCGCCGGCGAGCGCGTACGCCCACGCCGGAAAGAACACGCCCTTTGCCACCTCGATGTCCGTCTCCACCGCCACGAGGTCGTAGGCCCGCACGGGCCCGGGGCGGTACCCGGGAGGCGGATCGAGGACGAGGTCGGGCCCGTCCGGGGCGGGGACGGCGTCGCCCATCATGGCCGCGTGCATCGCCGCCATGTCGTGCCCCGCCATGTGCGCGTGGTGATCATGACCGGCCGTCGACGCGTCGGCGAAGGCGAGCGTCGCGAGCGGCGCGGACGCGACGATGGGGGCGGTGCCTGCGAGCAGGCGGCGGCGGGTGACGCGCGCCTTCATGCCGCGCCCCCTATCCCGAGCTCGACGGGCTTGAGGCAGTCCTGAACCGTCTCGCTGAACATGGCCAACTCGGATTTTAGCCACGACTAACTTTTCGTCGCAACCCGGCGAGGCGGGCCGGCGCCGGCTATCCGAGCGCAGCCAGGAACCAGGGGGCGTTCAGCGAGCCCAGGCCCGTCACCGGATCCCAGCCCGGCCCGGCGGCCAGCGAGCTGTCCCGGTCGAGGGAGCGCAGCCGGGTCACGATCGATCCGTCGGGCTGCAGCGCGTTCCGCAGCACGGCGAGGGTGCGGTGGCCGCCGGTGACGTCGTTCAGGGCGGGCGTGCCCCGCAGGCGGTAGAGGGCGGGGTTGACGAATCCGTGCGGGTGGCCGCTGCGCTGGTCGGCGAGCGCCATCACGCCGGCCACGAGCGGCGCGGCCAGGCTGGTGCCGCCGATCCACGAGTCGATGATCTTCCGGTGGCCGTTCGTCTCGACGTATGTCTGCGCGAACGTGACACCGGTCTGCGGATCCGCGTCCATCGCCAGATCCGGCTCGGCCCGCCGCGCCGTTCCCTTCCAGGTGGCGTCGGCGAGCGGCACGGCGCCCGACTGGTATGCGGGCATCGGGAACACATGGCTGGGCCCGCCGCCGGAGCCGTACATGAAGTCGCCCGGCGCCTTCGGCGCCCACCCGGAGCCGCTCCAGTCGGTCGTCGTCGTGCCCCAGCCGGCCTCCCACTCGTAGCCGCCGGCCCGTGAGATCGCGAGGCTGGTGCCGCCGACCGACGTCACCCACGGGCTCGAGTCGGGGAAGCCGGCGGAGATGCGCCCGGCCGCGAGCTGGTTGTCGCCGTCGTCGCCGGAGGCGAAGTAGACGCCGATCCCCTCGGCGGCCGCCTGCTGGAACACCGCGTTCATCGCCATGATCTCGCCTCGCGGGGCGAGCGACTCGGGCAGGCCCCAGCTGTTCGAGACGATGTTCGCGAGGTGGTCGTCGACGACCTCGTTCAGCACCTGGTCGAGCCCGCCCGCGTCGTTGGCGGCGCCGACGTACACGATCTTCGCCCCCGGGGCGACGGCGTGGGCCCACTCGACGTCGAGCGTCTGCTCGATGTACCAGCTCTGCATCTCGGCCGCGTCCTTCGGGATGCGGCTGGTCCCCGGTGCCGTCATCTCGCGGTAGTTCCCCGGTCCCAGGCGCGGGAGGCCGAACTCCCGCGAGAAGCTGTTCGCGTCGTCGCGGATCGTGGGGGAGAAGAAGGCGCCGGTGATCGCGATCGTCTGGCCGCGGCCGTCCAGGCCCGCCGAGCGGAGCCGGTCGATCCCGTAGGCGGAGTCGATCTGGGCCGGCGTGTAGCCGCAGATCAGCCAGGGCAGCGGCGCGCCCGGGAGGTACGGGTTCGGAAAGGCCGTGGACGTGCGCTCGCCCCAGTAGTGCGAGCACGGGCCGACGGAGGTGCCCGCGGGCGGCGGAGGCGCCGGCGAGCGGTGCTGGGGGGTCGCGAGCGCCAGCGAGCCGTCGAGGCCCGTGATCGCGCGGACGTCGGCGGAGATGCCCGCGGGCACCGCCGGGTCGGAGTCCGGGGCGCGCACGGTGCGCCCGTCGATCCGGTACAGGTTCTCGTGGACGTCGAACGCCCGCTCGACCTGGTCGACGGTGCCCGACGCGGTCACGAACAGGCGGTTGCGGGGCACGTGGACGATGGCGAAGCGCGACTCGGAGAGCCATTTGCGGACGGCGTCGACCGCAGCCCGCGGCGGCGAGTAGCGAGCCCGGAACTGCTCTGGTGTGAGCCAGCGCCCGCTCGCGGCCGCGCCCGGGGCGTAGAGGTCTGTGAGCGCCGCGTCGAGCCCGCCCTGATTGCGCCAGCCGAGCCACACCGAGAACGCCATCCGGTCGTTCCCTGCGGCCGCGCGGGCGAGGTTGGCCGGTCTGGCCCACGCCGGGTGGGTGTCAGCGACGGTCGTGCGGCCGGCGGCGGATGCGGGCGCGGCGGCCCATGCCGCCGCCAGGCCGCATGCGGCCATGGCGAGGAGTGTCCGGAGCCGCCTCGAACCCATGCCGACTGCATCGGCACGTCACGGGCCTGCGCCGCTCTCCCGTTCGGGTGAGCCGCGCCTCCCCCGGGTGCGCTCCAGCAGGAGGTCGGCGTTCGCGCCCAGGAACGCGAGCGACAGGAGCGGGAGCGCCGGCAGGGCCGTGTCGAAGATGTAGGAGAGGGCCATCGTCGCGCCCAGCGAGGCGGTCGTCGCGACCCACGTCGCCCGCACCCGCAGGCCCATCCGCACCGAGGCCGCGGCGAACAGGGAGAAGAACACGAAGTCGCTCACGCCGACCTGGGCGACGGCGTACGTGCCCGGAGGGTGGAACGCGAGCGTGAACGCCCCCAGCACCTGCTCGTGGTGCCGGACGATCTCGTGCGTTGGGCCGGCCGCGACGCTGTAGGCGTCGACCGCGGCGATCAGGACGGCGATGGCGACGATCTCGGCCGGCGTCTGCAGGAGGCCGGCAAGGGCGATCCCGAGGCAGGCGGAGGCGACCAGCTTGGCGAGCGTCGCGGGCGTCCCTTCGAGGCCCGCGGCGATCAGGGCCGCCGTGAGCGCTGCGGCCGCCAGGGCGAGCG
>JBKPMQ010000365.1:0-8731 GCA_046732235.1 Actinomycetota bacterium | reverse complement strand
GAAGCGGACGAGGTCGCGATGCGGTCCGTCGTAGATGTCGTGGTCGCTCTCCCACGAGCGCCAGGCCTCGGCCGTGTCGTCGATCCGGGCGCGGACGGCTGCGGGCTCCGTGGGCGCCGGCCGGTGCATGTCCGCCGCCGCCCACCGCATCGCGAAGCCGACTTCCTCGCCGGCCGCGACGCTGAACGACGCCGTCATGGTCGAGTCCCCGACGTCGACCGGGACTCCGGCGTTCACGGCGATCTGGTTCGGGCCCCCGAATGTGCGGCCTCCCTCGGGCGTCCCCCGCAGAAGCGGGCGCACCAGGCCGTACTCGGGCCTGGGCGCCAGCTCGAGCCGCATCTCGACCGAACCCTCGATGCCCTCGACCACGCGCATGATCTCGTGCGGAGCATCGAGGCCGACGGCGTGGTGGCGCTGCCCCTCGGCAAATGCCATCGCGTCCGTCACCCGGACGCTGCCGCCGTCGGTCGTGAACACCGTCTCCAGGACGAGCGTGCCAGGCCGGTAGCGCCGCTCGCTGCGAAACGGGCCGGCGGGGGCAATCGTCCAGTGGCCGGCATTCGTGTCGAGAATCCGGGTGAAGACGGCCGGGCTGTCGTACCGGGGCAGGCACAGCCAGTCGATGGCGCCGTCGACGCCGACGAGGGCGGCGGAGTTGCAGTCGGAGAGGATGCCGTACCCGGCGATCGGAAGGGCGCCGGACGACGAGCGCTCGAGGGTGCTCGCGGGAGCCGCGGTGGGCGTGGCCGAGTCGGTCATGTCAAAGCTCCTCCTGGATCGGGGCAACGTCCGCATCCAGTCCGCGAGCAGGCCTCGGGTGTTACACCGGGCGCGCGGCCGTGACATCCGCACCCCGCCCGACGCCCCGCCGAATCACCCGCTCACGGGAATACCTCGGGTGATGGACCGTAACAGTCTGACCTCCTCCCGGGACTGTCCGGGAGCCATCCGAGGAGGAACATGTCCAACGAGCATTACGAGGCTGTCATTCTCGGCGCCGGACCCGGCGGCGAGGTGGCGTTGAACACGCTCGCCAGGGCGGGCCGGCGGCTGGCGCTCGTGGAATGTGAGCTGATCGGCGGGGAGTGCACGAATTGGGGCTGCATCCCGACCAAGACGCTGCTTCGACCGCCCGACCTGCGCGGACAGACGGCACGAGCCGCGGGGGCGGAGGAATCGGCGCTCGAGTTCGCCCCCCTGGCCGCATACCGCGACTACATGGTCTCCGACCACGACGACTCCCGGCGCATCGCGCGATACCAGGATCGCGGCATCGCGGTGGTCAAGTCAGCGGGCCGGCTCGACGGGCCGGGCCGCGTCGTCACGGAAGACGGGCGCACGCTCGCCACCGACGCCGTGGTCATCGCGACCGGCGCCTCCGCCGTCGTTCCGCCCATCCCGGGTCTGCGAGAGGCCGGCTTCTGGACGAACCGCGAGATCACCAGCCTCGATGCGGTTCCCGAAAGCGTCGTGTTCATCGGGGGCGGCGTCGTCTCGGTCGAGCTCGCGCAGTTTCTCTCGCGGTTCGGGTGCAGGGTGACGATCGTGCAGGGGCCTGACCGTCTCGCCGAGCGCGAGGAGCCGCGGGTCGGAGAGCTCCTCACCAAGATGCTCGTGGACGACGGCGCGGAGGTCCTCCTCGGGCGCAGGGCGGTCGGCGTGCGCCGCGAGGGCGAGACGCGCATCGTCGCGCTCGAGGACGGCGGCGAGGCGCGGGGCGCTGCCGTCGTCGTCGCCACGGGGCGTCGGCCGAGGACGCAGGGGATCGGCCTCGAGACGGTCGGCATCCAGCCGGGGGCGCGGGGGATCGAGATCGACGATCGCTGCCGCGCGGCCGACGGTGTGTGGGCGATCGGCGATGTCACGGGCCTTGCGATGTTCACCCACGTCGCGAAATACCAGGGCCGCGTGGCCGCCAGGGACATCCTTGGCGAGCCGGCCCGCGCTGACTACCGGGCCGTCCCGAGAGTGATCTTCACCGATCCGGAGGTCGCCTCCGTCGGGCTCACCGAGCATGACGCGCGGGCCGCCGGGATGGACGTCGTCTCGGCGACGATCGACCTCCCGACCACGATCGCGCGTCCGTACACGTACGAGCAGGACCCCCGGGGAACCCTGTCCGTCGTCGTCGACCGCACGCGCGGCGTCCTTGTCGGAGCCTGGGCCGTCGCGCCCCTCGCGGGCGAGTGGATCCACCAGGCCGTGCTCGCGATCCGGGCCGAGATCCCCGTCGCCGTCCTGGCGGACACGATCGCGCAGTTCCCGACCTTTTCCGAGGCGTTCGGTGCGGCGCTGCGCGCGCTTCCCGTCGAGTCGAGCGTCGCCGGCACCGATCACTGCGCGCACGCGGGCATCGGTGAACAGGTGGAGGTGGTGGCGACTTGACGGCTCCTTCCCTCGGTGGCTCCGCCGGACCGGTGGCGGACGCCGGCACGCCCGCCGCCCGGGACATGCAGATCGTCGCAGCCGTGCTCGACGGCGACGAAGCGGCCTTCGAGGCCCTGGTGCGGCGCTACCACGAGAGCATGGTGCGCATCGCGACCACGTTCGTCCGCAGTCGTGCGGTCGCCGAGGAGGTCGCCCAGGAGACGTGGATCGCGATGTTGCATGGGCTCGACCGTTTCGAGGGCCGCTCGCCCCTGCGCACGTGGCTGTTCCGCATCCTGACCAAGCGAGCGATAACCCGTGGGATACGCGAGAATCGCACCGTCCCGTTTTCAGCTCTCGGGGCTGACGACGACGAGCCGGTCGTTCCGGCGGAGCGGTTCCTGGAAGCGGATCATCCGCTCTACCCCGGCCACTGGGCGACGCCTCCGCGGCGGTGGGACGACCTGCCGGAGGCGCGACTGCTTGCACGGGAGACTCGCGACCAGGTGCTTGCGGCGGTCGACGACCTGCCGCCTGCACAGCGCGCCGTCATCGTCCTTCGTGACCTGCAGGGGCTGGACGCGGCGGAGGTCTGCGAGCTCCTGCAGCTCACGCACGGCAATCAGCGGGTGCTCCTGCACCGGGCGCGGTCAAGGGTACGTGCGGCGCTCGAGAGATACTTCGACCAAGAGGCAGCGTGACCATGGGTGCGAACAGGCGAGATCTAAGCTGTGACGAGGTTGTGCGCCTCGTCTCCGACTACCTGGAGGGTGTTCTCACGCGGGCGGATGCCGCCCGGTTCGAGGCGCACATCGTGATGTGTGACGGGTGCGCCGCCTATCTCGATCAGATGCGGGAGACGATCAGGCTGGTGGGCGAGCTGCCGCAGGAGAGCGTGCCGGACGCGACCTGGAACAGCCTGCGCAACGCCTTCCATGACTGGAAGCAGAGCGGGCCGCAAGCGTCGTCGTCCACGACCTTGGCCGACTCGACGGAGGGCTGATGGTGCACATCTCGCGCGGTTTCCACGGGCGACGTCGAGAGGATGCGGAGCCGGGCCGGGTGCCGCCCGGCCAGTATGTGACCGGCGACTTCCCGGTGCTGTCGGCGGGTCCGACCCCGCGCGTGCAGCTGGAGGCGTGGACGTTCGTGCTCCGCGGCGAGATCGACGAGCCGCGCAGCTGGACCTGGGACGAGCTGCAGGCGCTGCCGCGCGAGGAGATCACGGTCGACATCCATTGCGTGACCAAGTGGTCGAAGCTGGATACGGCCTGGACGGGCGTGTCTGTCGACACGCTGCTGGAGGGGGTCGACACCGCCGCCGAGCACGTGCTCGCGTTCTGCGACGGCGGCTACACCACCAACCTGCCGCTGGAGGACGTCACCGGCGGCCGCGCCTGGGTGGCGTTCGGCTACGGCGGTGAGCCGCTCGATCCCGAGCACGGTGGCCCGGTGCGGCTCTTGGTGCCGCACCTGTACTTCTGGAAGAGCGCCAAGTGGGTGCGCGGCCTGGAGCTGCGCAGCGACGACGAGCCGGGCTTCTGGGAGAGCTACGGCTACCACAACCGCGGCGACCCGTGGCGCGAGCAGCGCTACGCCGGCGAGTGAACTGGCGGGTCGGGAGCGTGGTCGAGCTGCGCCAGGAGACCGACCGGGCAACGAGCATCCTCCTGCGTATCCCGCACTGGCCGGGACACCGGGCCGGCCAGCACGTCGACGTCCGGCTGACCGCCGAGGACGGCTACCAGGCCCAGCGCAGCTACTCGATCGCGTCGGCGCCGGAGGACACCGACGTCGTGCTGACCGTGGAGCGGATCGAGGACGGCGAGGTGTCCTCGTACCTGGTGGACGAGCTTCGTTCCGGTGACGAGCTCGAGCTGCGCGGCCCGATCGGCGGCTATTTCGTGTGGGAGCAGGCGCTGGGCGGGCCGCTGCTGCTGGTGGCCGGCGGCTCGGGGATCGCGCCGCTGCGGGCGATGCTCCGCCACCACCGGGCGGTGGGCAGCACGGTGCCGGTGCGCCTGCTCTACTCGGCCCGCGCAAAGGCGGAGCTGATCTACCTCGACGAGCTGGCCGGCGCCGCCGACGGCGCGCGGATCGACGTGCGCTTCACGCTGACCCGCGAACGCCCGCCCGGCTGGGGCGGCTACACCCGCCGCATCGACCGCGAGCTGATCGCCGAGGTGGCATGGCCTTCGGACGATCGGCCGCTGGCATACGTCTGCGGGCCCACCGCCTTCGTCGAGGTGGCCGCCGATGCGCTGGTGTCGCTGGGACACGACCCGAGCCGGATCCGCACCGAGCGGTTCGGCCCGACCGGGAGCTAGGAGCACCCCATGCTGGACGGAAACGCGATCGCCGGCACCCTCGAGGTCATCTTCGGCGAGGACATGACGACGGCCACGTCCACCTGCGCGGGCTGCGGCGGTACCGGCCCCCTGGCCGAGGCCGCCGTCTATCTGCGGGCGCCGGGAGTCGTCGTCCGCTGCCGGGATTGCGGAGCCGTGCTCGCTGTCGTGATCGAACGCCGCGCCAGGTACTGCATCGATCTCAGGGGCGTTTCCGCGCTCAGGCGGTAAGTCCGGATCGTGGTGGCGGCCCGCCGGCCGTGATAGCTTGTCTGACATCAGACAGCCCCCTGTCAGACGGCCGGATGCCGACGTGAAGCCGTTCGCGCCGGATGCCCCGCCCTTCTTCGTGCTTCCGCACGAGCGTGCTCCCGGCTTGCGCCTCGTCGGGGAACTCGATCTCTCCACGGTCGGCCTGCTCCTGGCAGCGCTCGATACGCTGCCCCAGGCCGCGGAGGTTCTCGACCTGGCGGAGCTCTCGTTCATGGATGCAAGCGGATTGCACGCGCTCGAGGAGTACGCCGGCGCGCGGGACGAGGCGACGCCGCTCGTGCTGGAGAACGTGTCGGAACCGATCCGCCGGCTGTTCCAGATCACCGGCGCGAGCCTCGATCCGGACATCGAGCTTCGGAGCGGCACGGCGCATGGCTGACGTTGTCTCGCTCGGCCATCGACTGAAGTCGCGGCGCGCGGAGCTTGGCCTCAGCCAGGCGCAGGCCGCCCGGGAGCTCGACGTCGCGCGCACCGCATACCGGCTGTGGGAGATGGAGGCCGCAAAGCCATCGCCCGACCGGTGGCGGTTGATCTCGCGGTGGCTTGGCGTCTCGGTCACGACGATGCTGCTGGCCGACGAGCTGATCTCGGTGGGGGAAGCAACGGCGAGCGCGGCCACCGAGGCGGGCTTCGGCCGGTTGGGACAGGACTGGGACGCCGCCAGCGCCGCCCAGGAAGGCGACTTCTTCGACCAGGGCCGTGCGCTGATCCAGGAAGGGTTGGCGTCGGGGACCATCACCCGGGAGCAGGCTGACGAGCTCGGCGTCGTGCTCGACCGCCTCGAGCACGAACGCCGGGCCAAGCCGACCGTGGAATGGGAGCCCGGAGAGCTGCGGAAAGCCTTCCCCGCCTCGGTGCAGACACCCCGCGCGGCCCGAGAGGCGGTTTCGCTTATCGCGGGCGACGTCCCCAGCGAGGCGCTCGAGATCGCCCGGCTCCTTACGAGCGAGCTCGTCAGCAACAGCGTCAAGCATGGCCCGCCCCCGCCGGCCATTGTCGGCGTGTTCATCGGTGTGGGGCGCGAGCGGATTCGCATCGAGATCAGCGACGAGGCCGACACCGCGCCGCGACGGAGGTCGCCGGGCGGTGACGGCGGCTACGGCCTGACGCTCGTCGAGACGCTCGCCACCCAGTGGGATACCGCCCGGGATGGCGAAGGCAACGTCACCTGGTTCGAGCTCGAGCTGCCCACGCCAGGCGCGTGACGCCGCTGCCCCGGATCACCGCCTGAGGACTCGATCTCGCGGGAATGTGTGCCCGCTTTCACTGTGACCGGCGCCACGTTCCCTCACCGCCCCTGACGGGAAGGCACCCGACTTCACGTCCGAAGCGGAGGTGCAACGATGGAACAGCTCCAGCGCAACCCGACCCGGCGGCCGCCCGAACGGGCGGGTGACCGGCACGCCGCGGCCTCCGAGCGTGGTGGACGCGCCGGCGCCAACCTCGTCGCCACGCGAGCCGTCGCAGCGGTGCTCGTGATCGCGACCGGGGCGATTCACCTCTACCTCTACCAGGACGGCTTCTCGGCCGTGCCGACCATCGGCCGGCTCTTCCTGGGGAACTTCGCCGTCGGGATCGTGCTCGGCCTGGCGATGCTCCTCCGCGGGCGCCCGATCTGGGGCCTGGCCGGCGCCGGGTTCTGCCTGGGCACGCTCGGCGGTTTCCTGGTGAGCGTCCACTGGGGCCTCTTCGGCTACCAGGAGACGCTGAGCGGCGCGTGGCAGGAGCGGGCGGCCGTGGTCGAGGTCGCCGGCGCGATCGCATGTCTCGTCGTGGCGGTCTGGGCGCGTCGGGCGCGTCTCGATCGATCGGCTGCGTAAGCGACGGTGGCGCGGCCGGGCCCGCGCCTGCAGGGCCCGGCCGCGCTGGCCGCTCAGGCGAGGGGGCTGCCGTCGATGACGTACACCGCGTCGCGGTTCGCCGCGGAGACCAGGAAGTCCGGCGTGCCGTTCCCGTTCGTGTCGCCGATGCCGACCGCGTCGAACCCGAGGTTCTCGTTCGGCGTCGTGCTCGTGATCGCGCGCAGGCGCTTGCCCGTCGCCCCGGAGAACACCTGCACCTTGCCGGCGGCCGGCGCGCCGTCGCTGCTCGTGTAGTTGCCGACGATGATGTCGGGCACGCCGTCGCCGTTCACGTCCCCGGCGGAGCGGCCGGGGCCCATGCCCTCGCCGGCCGCGCCGCGCCACGCGTGCAGGCGCGCGCCGTCGCGGCCGGAGTAGACGGCCGCGAACCCGCCGGCCTTCCCCGCGTTGTTCGACCCGTAGTCGCCGACGTAGACGTCGGGCACCCCGTCCCGGTTCACGTCGCCGACCCCGGCCACGAAGAATTGGCCGAACGCGACGTTCCCGCGCTCGCCGTGGATGCGGAAGAGCCGCACGCCCGTGCGGCCGGAGTAGACGTACACGGCGCCGTGCCCGGGCCGGGCGCCGCTCGCGCCCACGATCAGGTCGTCCACCCCGTCGCCGTTCAGGTCGGCGGTGTGCGCGGTGCCGGCGCCGAACTCGTCGCCACGCCGGTGGGCCGAAAGGACGCGGATGACGTGGTGCGTCCGGCCCGAGATGACATATGCGTGCCCGGCGGTCGCCCCGTTCCCGGGCGCGCCGACGAGGAGGTCGGGCACCCCGTCGCCGTTCACGTCGCCCGCGCCCGACACGGCGGCCCCGAACGCGTCGCCGTGGCGGTGTCCGCGCAGGCGCGCGATCGTCCTTCCCGTTGCGCCGGAGTAGACGTACGCGCGGCCGATGGCCTTGGCCCGTCCGGGGGCGCCGCTGATGACGTCGGGCACGCCGTCCCCGTTCACGTCGCCTGCGTCGGCGATGGCGTAGCCGTTCTGCTCGCCCGCCCGTCCGCTCCGGTGGAAGAGGAGGTGCCCGCTGCGGCCCGAGTACACCCAGACCCGGCCCCGCAGCTTCGATCCGCCGTTCACCTCGCCGATCACGACGTCGGTCACGCCGTCGCCGTTCACGTCGCGCAGCTCGCTCACCGCCCAGCCGAAGAACGCACCCTTGCCCGTGGTCGGTCCGTGGAACGTGTGCAGCACGTGCACCGGCTGCACGAAGGTGCCGGATGCGCTCGCGGTGGCCGCGAACGTGGACAGGGCGAGCGCGGCGACCGCCGCCGCCCGCATGCAGGCTCGAGACATCGAAAATCCCTCCTCCGTCGGACTGAAGGATCGGATGCTACGAACGCCCGGGGGCAGGCACATAGGACGTTCTTGCGGCGTTGCTACGCGGCCAGCAGGCGAGCGACGAGCCCGGGCAGCGCGGCCTGGTCGGTCGCGATCGCCCGCACCGCCGACGGCGTCTCGCCGAACGCGCGCCGGAAGCGGGCGGTGAAGTGGCTGTGGCCCTGGAAGCCGAGCTCGAGCGCGATCTCGGCCAGCGGCGTGCCTGCGAGCAGCGGCTCGAGCGAGCGGCGCAGCCGCAGGTGCAGATGGTACTGGTGCAGCGTGTAGCCCGTGCGGGCATGGAAGGCGCGCAGGAGGTGGAAGCGGGAGTAGTGCGCCTCGCGCGCGATCCGCTCGAGCGGGACGAGCCGGCCCGTCGAACGGGCCATCAGCTCTTTCGTGCGCTCCACGGCGCCGCCTCCGGCGCCGCTTGTCGCACCCGGCACCGGGCGCAGCGCCGCCACGACGAGGTCGCGGGCCAGCCGCTCCGCCAGCTCGGCGTCGTGCCGGGGCCGGCAGAGGTACGCCGCGAGCAGCCGCTGCGCCAGCCACACGGTCGGCGCCAGCGCCGGGT
>JBKPMQ010000364.1:0-4487 GCA_046732235.1 Actinomycetota bacterium | reverse complement strand
ACGTCATGCACATCGGCGCGGTCGAGGCGCTGAAGCTGCGCGCGACCGATCACACCATCGAGAAGTACCTGAAGAAGGTGCGCGAGGGCATGATCGGCACGCTGTCGTACTCCGACCCGGAGACCGGCTCGCACTTCTGGTACCCGATCGCGTCCGGTGCCCGGCGCGCCGACGGCGGCTACGAGGTGCTGAAGAAGGCGTCGTGGACGACGTCCGCCGGTTTCGCCGACTTCTACGTCCTGCAGACCACCTCGCCCGACTACAACGGCGACTACTCCAACCTGTCGGTGTTCGTGGTGGACGCGGCCGACATCCAGGCCAAGCCGGAGGAGTGGGACGCGATGGGGCTGCGCGGCAACCAGTCCGGCTCGCTCCTGCTCGACTGGAAGTTCGTGCCCGAGAACCAGCTCGTCGGCCCGATCGGCGACGGCGCCAACTCGAACGACGAGTCCGTCGACCCGAACTTCCTGATCGGCTCGTCCGGCACCTGGAACGGCATCTCGCTCGGCGCGATCGACATCGCCGTCCGCCACACGACCCGCAAGACCCACAAGGACGTCGGCCTGCGGGTGTGCGACTACCCGACGATCCAGGACGCGGTCGGCGAGGCGATCATGGACACGAACGCGTCGCGCATGTTCGTCTACTCGGTCGCGCAGGCGCTCGACAAGGTGACCGACGGCTCGCAGACGAACCCGGCCGTCGGCGAGCTCGCCCGCGGCAACTACCTGCACTGGCTGTGGCAGATCAAGTTCAACGCGGCCAAGAACGTGGCCCACGTCGTGGACAAGATGCTGCATTGCTGCGGCGGCACCGGCTTCAAGAAGGAGCCGCTCCAGCTCGAGCGCTACCTGCGCGACGGCAAGGCCGGCTGGGTCATGGGCCCGACGAACGAGGTGCTGCGCCAGTTCGTCGGCAAGACGGCGCTCCTCGGGATGGAGTCGCTCGACTACTGGAACCAGGTGATCAACCGGCGGGCGCTCGAGAACGAGTTCAAGAAGATGACCGCCGACCAGAAGCGCGAGCTGGCCGAGCAGCTCCTGGCCGAGGCCGGCGCCTCGGCGAACGGCGGCTGATCGAAGGCACGAGAAAGGGGCCGGCTCGCGGAGAGCCGGCCCCCTTTTGCACGTCGGGAATCAGACGGTCGAGGTCGGGGCGCCGATCGCCGCCTCCTCCTCGGGCAGCGTCGCCGCGGGCAGCCGCAGCTGCAGCGGCTTCTTCTCCTGCACCACCACCCGGATGACGTAGAGCCCGAGCGCGATCACGAGGATCGCGATCGACGGGATCAGGGTCGAGCGGGTGCTGGCGCCGTAGGCGAGGCCGACGTTGGCCGCGCCGATGACCAGCAGGACCAGGTCGAACACGAACAGCAGAGCGCAGACCAGCACCCACGGCGAGGCGACCTTGATCGGTCGCGGCCAGGCCGGCCGGTCCCTGCGCAGGAGCATGAATCCGGATGTCGCGAACACGTGGCAGAGCACGTAGCCGAAGTTCGAGAACACGAGGATCTTGAGCGCCCCGATCGGGTCCGAGGCATAGGTGAACAGGAGGACGATGTTCAGCAACGCGTCGACCGTCATCGCGTTCGCCGGGACGTGGTATCGGTTGAGCCTCCCCAGCCACCGGATCGTCATCCCGTCCTGGGCGATGCCGTAGAGCGCCCGCGACCCGTCCGCCGTGGCGGTGTTCATCGCGAGCACGATCCCGGCGCAGAGCAGGAGGATCGCAATCCCCGTGCCCGTTCCGAGGATGTCGTGGAAGGTGTCGGCGTAGAAGCTGCCGAGGTAGTTGTCGGTCGTGATGTTGGTGTCGCCGAACGTCCCGACGGCGCCGAGCGGCAGCAGCGCGTAGACGATGACGCCGAAGACGGCCGCCACGCGCAGCGCCTTGCCCGTGTCGCGGGCGGTGTCGTGATACTCGGGCGCGAACGTCGCGCAGCACTCCATGCCGTACGACGACCAGCACATCACGTACAGCCACACGATCGCGAGCTTGATGCCGTTGTCCGCGGTGAGCGAGTGCCAGTTGAGCGACGAGTGCAGGTTGCTCGAGTGCCAGTCGCCCGTGACGTACGGCAGGAACATGATGACGGCGAGCGGGATCAGAAGCAGCGCGCCGGTGACGTAGCCCACCCAGACTGCGGGCCGCATGCCGAGCACGTTGAACGTCCAGATCGCGATGATGATGACGACGGTGAGGGCGATCGGGAACGAGAAGTAGACCGGGATCCCGAGGAAGTGGCCGGAGTGGTTCCACGACGTCGACGTGATCGACGACGTGTAGAACTGGGCCTGGATCAGGAAGCCGACGACGACGCCGGTGGCCGACAGCACCACCGACCAGCCGATCCAGTAGCCGAAGGCGGCGATCGGGCCGACGAACGAGACGTACTTCTTCCACGCCTCGTGCGCGTAGATCGCGATGCCGCCCGAGAGCTTCGGGAACATCGCCGCGAGCTCGGAGTAGACGTAGTTGTGCAGCGCGCCGATGATTACCGACGCGGTCCAGAGGATCACGGCGCCCCAACCGCCGAGACCGAGCACCGACGCCCCCAGGCCGGTGATCAGGAAGCTCGGGTTCGCGAGGGCGACGACGAACCCGTCGAACCAGCTGATGGTCTTGAGAAGCTCCCGTTCCTCGACTGCGGCTGTGGCCATATGAACCTCCCGGAAAGGGCCGACGCACAAATGTATGGGACCGCGATGAAACAGGAATCGCGTGTCTCGGTCAAGAGATTTTTCCACGGAGTTCCGAGACGCTTGCGGAAGGTTCCACACATCCGCGAAGATCCCTCCGATGGCTGCCCCGCGGATCACGCTGCGCTGCGACTGCGGCAAGTCCGAGGCGCTGGTCGCGTACGGGGAGCGGTGGACGTGCGAATCCTGCGGCCGCACGTACGACACCAGTGGGATCCCCTCGGAGGATTTCGAGGCGATCCAGGCCCTCCGTCGCCGCTACCGCATCATCGGCTACAGCGGTGTCGCCCTGGTCGGAGCGCTCGTCCTCCTCCTGGCGCTGACGGCCCAGCAGCTGCAGCTCTTCATCGGCCTGCCGCTCATCCTGCTCGTCTGGTTCACCTATGTGCGCCCGTTCATGCGCTCCCGCTACCGCCGCCGCGTGGGGGAGCTGCAGCGGACGTGGACGCTCAAGGCCGAGGGAGAGCTGTGAGCCTGCGCGAGCGCCCGGCGCCGCCGCCACCCGCGAGCACGCATGCCCAGGGCGCCCGCACCCGGCCGGTGGTGCTGGCGACGCTCGCGGTGCCGTTCGAGCCGGACGCCCTCCGGGTTGCGCTCGGCGCGGCGCTCGAGTCGCGGGCGCCGCTGATCGTGGTGGACGCCGTGGAGCTGCCGCTGTGGCCGCAGTCGATCGCGACCCGCCACGCCGACACCGAGCTCGAGGCCGACCGGGCCTGCATCCGCGAGTCGGTCGACCAGGCCACGGCGCTCGGCCTGCACGTCGAGCACCTGCGCGTGCGCTCCCCGCATCCCGTCGACGCCCTGCTCGAGGTGGCCGGCGAGCGCGAGGCCGGCCTGCTCGTGTTCGGGCCCGACCGCGGCCGCCTGCGGCCTCGCCGCTTCGCCCGCATGGTGCGCCGCATCCGGCGGAAGGCGTCCTGCCTCCTCTGGGTGTCCGGCGAGGGGCCCTAGCCCGTCGGGGTCAGACCCCGAACGGAACTGCAACGGAACTGTCACGACCGGCGTTCGGGGTCAGACCCCGAACGGAAGTGCAACGGAACTGTCACGACCGGCGTTCGGGGTCTGACCCCGCTTCGTTCAGGCGCTACCATCGAGGCGTGGGGACGTGGGAACCCCGGGCACCGGACATGTGCGCGCCGGTTCACGGCTGGAGGCTGTGGTTCGTGGTCACGGAGGCCGGCCGGGCCGGGCTGGTCAGCCCGGTCTACCCCACCTTCTGGCCGCCCGGCAGCGCGCTCGAGGCGGTGTGCGACGCCCGCCGCCGGGAGCCGCTGCGGCCGTGGAGGCTGCGCCCGCCCGAGCACCCCGCCCCCGACGCCGCCTGCTCGTGCGGCGTCCACGCCGTGTCCGTCCCCGGCGACCTGGCCGCCTACGTGCCGTCCGTCGCCGGCCGCCGGATCGTCCATCGGGTGATCGGGAAGGTGGCGCTCTGGGGCGAGGTCGTCGAGGGCTCCCGCGGATGGCGGGCGTCGCGGGCGTACCCGGCCGAGCTGTGGGTGCCCGAGGTGCACGTGAACGGCCGCCGCGTCGCCGGGCTCGAGGCGATGGCCCTCGACCTGGCCGGCTACGGCGTGCCGGTGCGGCTCTGCTCCGGGAGGACCGCCCGCGCCCTCGGCGCCGCGCTCGCCCGCGACGGCCACCCGGGCCTGGACGCCGCAGCCTGACAGACGGCTAGAACTCCCGGGCGGCGACGAAGCGGGCGATCGCCGCCAGGTCGTCGCGGGCGCCCGCATCGATCGGCGCGCCGTCGAGCGCCGCCAGCGCCCGGGCCAGCTCGGTTCGTGCCTGCGC
>JBKPMQ010000363.1:0-12284 GCA_046732235.1 Actinomycetota bacterium | reverse complement strand
CGCCAGCACGGCGGGTTCGTGCCGCTGCACTCGGCGGCGGCCCGGGGTGACGAGGTCACGGCCCGCCTCCTGATCGAGCACGGCGCCGACCGCGACGCCCGCACGGACGACGGCCGCCGGCCCATCGACCTTGCGGCCGCCGACGGCGGGATCCGCATGCTCATTGGCGGATAGCCCGGTGGAGGTGGAGGTCGGCCGCCGGGAGGCGGTGCTCACGATCACGCTGAACCGGCCGGACGTGCTGAACGCGTTCGACGACGCGATGCACGACGGTCTGCGCGCGGCGCTCGCCGAGGCGGGAGACGATGCCGTGCGAGCCGTTGTCGTCACCGGCGCGGGCCGGGGCTTCTGTGTCGGTCAGGACGTGTCGGCGCTCACCGATCCGGAGGCCATCGGCAAGCTCCTGCGGAGCCGGTACCACCCGAACATCCTCGCCCTGCGCGCGCTGCGCAAGCCCGTCATCGCCGCCGTGAACGGCGCGGCCGCCGGGGCCGGGCTCGCGCTGGCCGCGGCCTGCGACGTCCGCATCTGCGTGCGCACGGCCGTCTTCGTGCCCGCGTTCGTGAGCATCGGGCTGGTGCCCGACTCGGGGGCGACCTCCTTCCTGACCCGCATCCTCGGCCCGGCGCGCGCGCTCGAGTGGATGGCGTCCGGCCGCCGGCTCTCAAGCGACGAGGCGCTGGCGTGGGGCCTCGTCTCCGAGGTGGTGGAGCAGGACGCGCTCGCCGAGCGCGCCGCGGCCATGGCGGACGAGCTGGCCACGCTACCAACGGCCGCGATCGGGCTGCACAAGCAGCTGTTCGACCGGGCACCGGTGAACACGCTCGCCGATCAGCTCGAGCTGGAGGCGTCGCTCCAGGTCGCGGCGGCCGGGACGGCCGACTTCGCCGAGGGCGTCGCCGCGTTCCGCGAGAAGCGGGCGCCGCGCTTCCGCGGCGCCTGAGCCCGGTCTACCCCGACCTACCCCTTCCGGAGGCCGTCCAGCAGCAGGCCGCGCTGGATGCGGCGCTCGATCCGGCGCCGCTTCACGGCGGCGTCGTGGCCGAGTGCCGACGCCGGGCGGCTGCGCCAGCTGATCTTGCCCGTCCGCGTGCCGGCGAACTGGATGTCGGCGACCTTGCCGGGGGCGGTGGTGCCGGTCTGGGCCGAGCCCTTCTGCATCTGTATCTCCCTCGTCGTGGCGGGCGGGCGCCTGCCGGTCGTCTCTCAGTAGCGTGAACCCTGGGCCGGCGTCAACGGCCCACATGAAAACCTCACATGACCCGAACAGCTGCCTCGAAGGTGGGGATCAGCGGAAGCGGGCGAAGCCCTCCTGGTTCACGCCGTGCACCTTGGTGAACGCGCCGCCCGCCTGGGCGCCGCCGCCGCCGGCGGCGACCGCCGATACACCGATGGGGCTGCCGGCGACATCGGGATTCCAGGCGTTCGGGACGCCCTCGGCCAGGGTGAGCGCCATCAGCTTGCGGCGTGTCATCGGGTTGTTGCAGACCAGCGGGTCGCCGTGGCCCTCGCGGCCGATGCAGAAGTTGTTGAAGTGGCCGCCGACGATGATGCTGCTGCCCGAGACCGCGACGCCCTGGACGTCGCCGTCGGTGAGGGCGAGCCACCGGCGGGCGCCGTTCGCCGCCGAGTACAGCGCAACGTGGCCGCCGTTCCCGCCGCCGCCCGCGATCAGCTGCTTGCCGGCGGTCCGGAGCGCGGCGACCGGCCAGGTCGGGTGCGCCCCGAATCTGCTCAGCCCGCCGGCCACCCAGACGGCGGCGAGGTGCGGGCGAAGGCGGCCGTTCACGCGGCTGAAGTCGCCGCCGACGAACACGCGCTTGCCGCTCGGCGACATGGTCAGCGCGCGGACGGTCGAGTTGGCCTTCGGGTGCCACGGGGCCAGCCTCGCGTTGCTGGCCTGCCCGATCGCGGCCAGGCGACTGCGCTTGAAGCCCTTCGCCCGGGTGAAGCCTCCGCCGATGTAGATGCGGCTCTTGCCGACGGCGATCGCGTACACCGTGCCGTTCGTGTTCGCGTGCCACTTCCGCAGCGTCGACCCGGACGCCGTGACGGCGGCCAGGTGGGCGCGGGCGTGGCCGTTGATGGTGGTGAACCCGCCGCCGATATAGATCGTCGTCCCGCGTGCGTTGGCCCGCAGCGCCGTCACCGTGCCGTTCGCGCGCGGGTGCCAGGGCATGACCTTGCCGGTCGTGAGGCTGAGCGCCGCGAGGTGGTTCCTGACCACGCCGCCGCTGCTCGTGCCGGGCGCGCGGACCCGCGTGAAGTCCCCCCCGATGAAGATCTTCCCACCGGCGACCACGATCGCGCGTACGCGCCCGTTCGTCTGCCATGAGCTCGCAGGAGACGACGTCAAAGCGCTTGCTGTGTCCGGCGCTATCAAGGCGGCGATCGCCGCGCCGACGATGAACAGTCGCAAGTGACTTGTCATGTTGTCCCCCCCGGCCAGGGTAGCGGATTTTCCGGACGTCAGTTCGGAATGTCGACGACGTCGGCCGTCAGGGCGCCGCTGCGGTGGTACTCCTGCCAGTGCCGGAACGCCGCCGCGGTGAGCTCGCCCTTGACCTGCTTGCGGCCGATCAGATCCTCGATCTCGGCCGGCGCGAACCATGCCGGCGAGCCCAGGATGTCCGAGTCGTTGACAGCGTAGCTCGTCTGGCGCGGATGCGCCGAGAGGTAGTTCAGCCGCAACGACGTCCCCACCCGGTGGCCACCGGGATCGTGCTCGCGCACGACCGAGACGCCGATCAGGTGCGCGTCCGAGGCGGCGTAGCCGGTCTCCATGAGGAGGTTGCGGTTCACGGAGTGCTCGGGAAGCTGCACGCTGCCGTCCTCGTCGACCGGCGCCATCCAGCCGGTGGGGAAGTTCCAGCGCTCCTCGCCCTCGCGGTTCAGCTGCCGCACCATCAGGAGCTCGCCGCCGTGCTCGACGATCGAGCACACGGTCGTCGCCATGATGGCGGGATGGTCGACCCCGAGCAGGTCGCGGGCGGCCGCGACGACCGCCGACGGATCGGGCTCGGTGCGTTCGCTCACCGCTGCCCGCCGCGTGCAGTTCTCCCGCTGTCGCGCCTGATCACGGGAGGATCCTACACCGGCCCGCCATCCGCCCCACGCGCGGGCATGCCCGCCCTACGACTCGCGCAGGAGCTCGGCCAGGAACTCGTCCAGGTCGGCTCGGAACTGGCCCGCCTCGAAGCCGCGTACCCACGCCCGCAGGAGCGCTTCGACCCCCGTGAATCCGACCGCTTCGCCGATGAAGCTGTCGCCGTCGAACACGAGGTACCGGCGGCCCCCCGGGACCGCCAGCCGCCAGTGTACGCGGTGTCCCAGCTCGTGATCGATGTGCCCTGCCAGTGCCCGGACGTCGTCCTCTGCCTCAGCCATCATGCCTCCTCCGTTGTGCCCCCGACTAGTCTGCCCCCGGATTCGCGTAGTGCCCTCACCCGATTGGGTGATCCGGGCCGGTGGGTGGCACCCGGTAGTGTTCGCGCCATGGGCCACACGGAGCAGCCGGACCTGGCGCACCGTCTGCGGACGCCGCTTGCCGTGATCGTCGGCTATATCGAGATCCTCGCCCTCCGCGACCGCGACGGCGAGAACGCCGAGATCCTCGGGCACCTGCGCGAGGCGGCCGCCGATCTCGGGCTCCAGATCGACGCCGTGGTGGCCGCCGAATCGGCGTCGCAGGGCGTGCACGGGGGAGCGGACGGGCGCTGACCCGCCTCAGTCGAGGCGGCGCACCATGAGGACCGCCTGGTTGGCCTCGTTCCACCAGCCGGCCGGATCCCACACCGGCTCGAAGCCGTTGCGCTCGTAGAACCCGCGCGTGCGGGCGTATCCGTCGTTGACGCCCGGCTCCGGCGTCGCCTGCGAGAGCGTGGTGACGACGAGGTAACGGGCATGCCCGGCGCTCACGGCGGCCAGACGGTCGACCAGTGCCGTGCCGATGCCGACGCCGCGCCGATCCGCATGGACGGCCATCCATGTGATCTCCCGGCTGGCCCGGTACCACGACCGCCAGGTGAGGAAGCCGACGACGTCGTCGCCGGAGACGGCGGCCAGGCCGTCGTCCCGGCGGACAGCCTCGGCGCATTCCTCCCGACCCGACGCGATGCCGAAGTGGTATGGCAACGACGCGATGATGGCATCGCACGCCGGGCCGTCCTGCCGCCGCAGCGCCCGGACCTCGACCGTGGCCGTCACCCCAGCGCCCGCGCGGCCGCGTCGGCCGACCCCAGCACGGGCACGATCTCGAACTCGGCCAGATCGGCCCACTCGGCCGTCCAGGTGTCGAACAGCGCCGGATCGTCGGTCTCCATCAGCTGGAAGCAGCGGCCGAGCCCGTCCTCGACCCAGCTCTCCACGTACCGCAATCCGTCCGGCAGCATCCGGCCGCGATCACGGGCCCGCTCGTACACGGGCCGCGGGCCTCGAGTGAACGTCTCGATCACCATGTAGCGCATCGCCACCCCCTGGCTCGGTCGGCCGCGACCGTATCAGGGCGGCGCGGGTCTACGATCGTCCGGTGAGGGCACCCGTCCACGTCACGGCCTGGGGCAGCGGGCGCAGCAACGCCGCCCGAGCGGTGCTCGTCCACGGCACGATGACGTGGGGCACGCACGAGCATGGCTTCGCGCTTCGGGCCTCCACCGAGGCCGTCGGGATGCCGCCGCTCGAGCCGACGCCGGCGCGTCTACGCGCGGCGGCGACGGCCATGCGAGAGCGCCCGTCCTGGGAGGCGGACGTGCCGCTGGCGGAGCTCGCGGCCTCGCCGTTCCCGAAGCTCGTGATCTCGGGGACATGGGAGAACGCGCCGGCCGCGTACCGCGAGGCCGCCGGCGAGGCGCTCATGGCGTGCGCTGCCGTCGTCGCCGAGGAGCTCGGCGCCGAGATGCTGCGCGTCGACGGCGCGTCACATTGGCCGCATGCGGAGCGGCCCGAAGTGGTGAACGCCACCCTGCGCCGCCTGTGGCGCTCGGCCGCAGGGTGACCGTTACGATGGCCGCGTGTCCGCGATCACCTCGGAAGCGGATCTGCGTGCGCTCCACCCGGCGCCGAAGGAGCGGACGCTTCGCAAGCAGCTCGACCGGCTCGACCGCCACTGCCGGCGGTTCATCGCGCTGTCCCCGTTCGTCGTCATGGCCACGGCGGACGCCGAGGGCCGCCTGGACGCGACTCCACGGGGAGGCGAGCCGGGATTCGTCACGGTCGCGGACGAGCGGACGCTGTTCCTGCCCGACCGGCGGGGGAACAACCGGCTCGATTCGCTGACGAACCTGACCGAGCACCCGGAGATCGGTCTGCTCTTCATGATCCCGGGCGTCGACGAGACGCTGCGCGTGAACGGCACGGTCGAGCTGCGGACGGACGCCGAGCTGGTCGAGCCCTTCCGGGTCGGCGGCACGCACCCGCCGTCGTTCTGCGCATCACGGTGCGCGAGGCGTATCTGCACTGCGGAAAGGCGATGATGCGCTCCCGGCTGTGGTTACCGGAGTCGCGCGTCGAGCGCTCCGAGCTACCCACGCTGCCATGCTGCGCGACCAGACCGGGATGGGGGCGGCCGAATCGCAGGCCGAGATGGTCGCGCGCTATCGCGACGAGCTGTACTGACGATCGGTGACGCCTACTCGGAGGGGTGCTGCTCCGCCCGGAAATCCTGGGTCGTGTTCACGTGCGGGAACGGCTCGTCCGGGACGGGCACGCCGAGCGCGGCGCAGAGCGGATCCCAGCCGTCGCCCGGGCGCCATTCGACCAGCCGGCCGGCAGGGATCGTCGCGCGAACCGCGGCGTTGTGCGCCTCGTAGCCGGCGATCGCGCCGTCCCGCTCGCGCCACCTCGGGGTGAACGTCTGGTCGAGGAGCTCGAGCACCACCGTGCGCCTCGCCGCCCAGTCCGGGCGGTCGGCCGGGACGGGCCGTGACAGCTGGTCGAGGATCGTCGCCTCGAAGCTGCGCCACCACTGCTGGGCAGAATCCCGCACGGACAGGAGCACGACGGCGTCCGGATGGGCGTCCGCGAGGCCGCCCCAAAAGGCGCAGGCCGGCCAGTCCACCGTGGCGGCGTATCCGGCCGGGAAGGTGCGCCAGTCGGGCGGATCGTTCCGGACCGCCGCGTGCCAGAGGGGGAGGTCGTCGGGGCGTCCGAAGAGCTCGGTCATGTGGTAGCAGCTCCCGCCGGTCAGCCGCTCGAGCGCGAGCTTGAGCGAGTTCGTCCCGGTGCGGCCGAGCCCGGCACCGACCACGCGCAGGCCGCTCACCGCGACGCGAACGGGTCGAGCGGCGGGCGGGTGCGCATTGCGCGAGCTTACCAATGGCCGTGATCGCGCTCACCGGGAAGACTGCCGCGACGTGGTTAGGGTGCCCTAAGCGCCAGTATGTTAGGGTAACCTAAGGACATGGAAGAGATACAGGGATGACTCCAGAACGCGCGGCGCTGCTCGGCGCGATCGCCGGCTTCACGATCTTCCTCGGACTGCCCGTGGGGCGGGTGCAGGGTCTGGGCGACCGCACCCGCGCATTCCTCTCGGTGCTGGCGGCGGGCATCCTGCTCTTCATCTTCTGGGACGTGCTCGACGAGGCCCACGAGATCCTCGAGTCCAGCCTGCTGATGGCGAAGGCCGGCGACGGCTGGGGGACGTTCGCCGGCCGCGCGATCATGGCCGCCGCCGGGCTCGTGGCCGGTGGGCTCGGCCTCGCCTGGGTCGAGCACCAGCTGATGCGGCGGCGCACACCGACGCCCATGGCCGGTGGGAGCGCTGAGGCCGCCGCGGTCGGCGCGGGCGTGCCGACGTCGCAGCTCGCGTCGCTGGCCGAGCGGGCATCGCTGACGCTCGGCATGCTCATCGCCGTCGCGATCGGCCTGCACAACTTCTCCGAGGGCCTCGCTATCGGCGTCTCCGCCCGGGCGGACCAGGTGGCGCTCGCGACGACGCTCATCATCGGCTTCGCGCTGCACAACGCAACCGAGGGCTTCGGGATCGTCGGCCCGCTGGGCGGGGTGCGGCCGAGCTGGCGCTGGATTCTCGTCGCCGGGGTGATCGGCGGCGGCCCCACCTTCGTCGGGACGCTCATCGGATATCGGGTGACGTCGCCGGCGCTGGAAATCGCCTTCTACACGCTCGCCGCGGGCGCGATCCTCTACGTCGTCGGGCAGCTCTGGAATTCGGCCAACAGGCGGCTGGGGGCACGGCTCGTGCTCTTCGGGCTCGCGGTCGGCTATCTGATCGGGCTCGCGACCGACCTCGTCGTCACGTACGGCGGCGGGTAGATGGGCGCGATCGCGCACGGCCCGGACGGCGGCGAGCACGTCCGCCGGGAGGCGCGCCACCACCGGATCCTGTGCGAGCTCGACGCGGTCGAGGTCGTCGAGCTCCGCTTCGGCCCGGATTTCGAGGGCGTCGACCCGCACACGCATGCCGGTCACGCGGACTGCTTCTACGTGCTTGAGGGCGAGGCGGAGTTCACCGTGGACGGCGAGTCGCATCGCTTTGGCCCGGGGAGCTTCGTGGCGGCGCCGATCGGCACGGTGCACGGCTTCCGTAACGCGGGCGGCGGGGAGCTGCGGCTGCTGAACCTGAGCGCACCCAACACGGGGTTCGCGAGGGGCCTGCGCGGGTGAGCGGCCCCTAGATGATTGATTCCACGCCCCCGCGCGCCTGGACGTCAGGCTGTTGGCGGGGGTTCGATTCGCTGGTGGGACTGCGGCTGCGAAGCGTCGCATCGCCCGTGGGCGTCTGCGTGATCGCAGACGCCCATGACCGCAGTCAAGGGCAATGCCCTTGACTGCTTCTCGGTCGCGCCCATACGACCAGGTATGACCTCCCTTCAGTCCTTGCGCTGCTCGGTTCGCAGCCGCCCAGGACATCACAGGGGGGTGGAATCAATCATCTGCCGGGATCGTCGTGGCCGCCGTTGACGGTCACGCCGCCCCAGTCCTCGGGCGCGACGTCGGCGATGGTCTGCGAGATCGACCAGCGGTGGCCGAAGGGATCCTCGAGCTCGCACTGGCGCTCGCCGAACGGGAAGTCGGTCGGCTCCATCAGCACCCTGGCCCCGTTCGCCCGCGCGCGCTCGCACACGGCGTCGGCGTCGTCGACGCGCAGGAGGACGGAGTGCGTGGTGACGGCGCCGCTCGGGGCGACGCGGGTGTTGCCCGTCTCGGTGACGATCACGGCCGCGTTCCCGAACGCGAGCTGGGCGCGATGCCCGTCGCCGATGCGGACGCGCTCGCTGCACCTGAGGGCCGCCTCCAGCCACGCGACCGCTTCGCGCACGTCCGGGTACACGAGCACCGGGATGACCTGAGGCGGCGGGACGGATCGGTTGCGCCTCACGGCGCGAGCTTCGGCGCCGGCCGATCGGCGAGGCGCTCGAGCCCGGCCCAGTCGGCGCGCGCCGGCGTGAAGCACTCGACTGCGAGCGCACCCTCGGGGCCCGCCGTGACCTCGTGCGGCACGTCGCTCAGGATGCGCCAGGTGTCCCCGGGGACGAGGTCGCGGGTCTCGTCGGCGACCCGGAACCGCACCGTTCCTCGGACCAGGATGCCGAGCTGCTCGTTGTCGTGGTGGTGCTCCGGCACCAGGCTGTTCGGCTCGAGGTCGACGATGGCGAGCGTGGTGCGCTCTCCCTCGACCGCCTGGGCCGTGACGCCGTTCCAGATGCGCAGGTGCTCGTGCCGGTCGGTGCCGCCGAAGGCGCTCATCGGCGTGACTCTACCGTCGGGATGAATACCAGGTGCCAGGCACCGGACATTCACGCGGCCCAGGGCGGCGTGAAAGGCTCGCCGTCCCCGATCACGCCCTGGCCGCCCACCGGCAGGCACACGATCGCCTCGAGCGCGGCCTCGCCCGTCTCCAGCGACAGCTCGACCCCCGCCGGGAGCACGAGCGTCGATCCGGCGGCGAGCGGCTGTGCCGCGCCGTCGAGCGAGGCGGTGGCGGAGCCGGCGAGGACGACGAGGATCTCCTCGCGCGTGACGCGCGACCTGGCACGCGATCTTGGCGGCGACGCCGCGGCCCACATCCGCGCCGGGCTGGAGCGGTTGGCGTACGACCCCCCGTGGGCAGACGGTCCGCCCGCGCGGGCCGCCGGGTCGGGTGAGCTCAACGGAGCCGCGGGTCAGCCGGCCCGCGGGCGATCGCCTCGAGCCGCTCGGCGACCTCGGCCACGGGCGCTCGCGTGTTGATCTCGACGCTCGCGCGGGCGCGGAGCAGCGGCTCCACCGCGCGCAGGTCGCCGAGGATCGCCCGCCGCTCGGCGTCACGCTTCCCGAAGTCGTTCGTCGTTCGCGTGGCGATGCGCTCGAGCATGACATCCTCGGGCGCGCTCAGCAGCACGACGGCATGAAAGCGGGGATAGAAGCGGCCCTGGTTCGCGACGCAGCCGGCGAGGAACAGCGTGGGGCCGGCGTGCTCGTCGAGCAGGGCCGCGACGCGCGGCTCGTCCCACATCGGCTCGGTCGATCCGTCCGCCCGCGGCACCTCCGCGATCCAGCCGCCGTGGTCGGTGTCGACGACCGCGTGGCCGCGGCGCGCGAGCTCGTCCAGCACCGTCGACTTCCCGGTGCCCGACATCCCGGTGATCAGCACCGCCGACGCTCTCACTGAGCCGCTTCCGCCCGATGATCCCACGCGGTACTCATCCGGATCGCGAGTACGAGCATATTCAGCCACGCGGGTGAACGACTCACTCGACCCTTTTGAATGCTCATAGCGACGAATGTCGGCGGACGACCACGGCGAGGCCCAGAAGGGCGATCCCCAACGCGATCGGCACGGCGGCGAAGTAGTAGCCCAGCGCTGCCATGTCACTTGGGGATGACAGGGACAGCGACACCAGGACGCCACCAGCCACAAAGCAGAGCAGCGCAGCGACGGTTATCAGCGTTGCGGCCACACTCACATTCTGCGGCGCGGCCACAGGAAGGCAACACCGTCTCGGCGCGCACGCCTAGCCGCGCCCGATGATCTCCACGCGGTAATTATCCGGGTCGCGCACGAAGCAGAGGAACGAGCCGCCCTCGGTGACCTGGTACGGCGGCCTCTCGGGCTCGATGCCCTGCTCCTTCAGCGCTGCGAGCGTGGAGTCGAGGTCGTCGACGCCGATCGCGATGTGGCCGTACGCGGTGCCCATCTCGTAGGTGCGGCCGTCGTGGTTGAGCGTCAGCTCGAGCACGTCGGGCTGCCCCGGCAGGCCGTAGAAGTAGTTGGTCGCCTCGAGCTCGCCGTTGCGGACGATCGGCGACTCCTTGCCCTTCTGGAACCCGAGCGCCTCGTAGAACTTGCCGCTCTTTTCGGCGTCCGTGATCCGAACCATGGTGTGCAGGTAGGTGGTCATTCCGCCATCCTAGATGGTGATCGGTACGTCTTCGCGCGCCTGGACGCACCGACGGTGGGCGGTTGGGCGTCACGCTGGCGGGGCCGCGCCTCGGCGTCTGCTGTGACCGCTCCCTCTCCTCCTTGCGCTCCTCACTGATCAACCATCTACGCTCACCAGTCGGCGAGGACGTTGTCGCCGCCGGCGCCGGCCTCGACCGCGATCTCGAAGGCGGAGAGTTGGTCGGGATCGATCGCGTAGGTGTGCTCGGGGGCGGGATACGACCGCGACCGCACCTCGTCCGCATAGGCGGCGACGCCCTCGCGCATCGCGGCGCCGATGTGGGCGAACTGCTTCACGAACTTCGGCATGAAGTCGGAGTCCGGGCGGATGTCGAGCAGGTCGTGGAGGACGAGCACCTGCCCGTCGGTGGCCGCGCCGGAGCCGATGCCGATCGTCGGGATGGTCAGGCGGCGCGTGATCGCGGCGGCGACCGGCTCGGGGACGCACTCGAGCACGATCGCGAAGCAGCCGGCGGCCTGGAGGGCCACGGCGGAGTCGTAGAGCGCCTTCGCCTGCTGCCACTGCCGGCCCTGCGCCTTGTGCCCGCCCAGGTACGTCGCGGTCTGGGGCGTGAGGCCGATGTGGCCCATCACGGGGATCCCCGCGGCCGTCAGCGCCGCGGCCCGCTGGACCGACTGGCCGCCGCCCTCGAGCTTGACGGCGTCGGCGCCGGCCTCCTTGATGAACCGGCCACCGTTTCGCACCGCGTCCTCGTCGGACACCTGGTACGACATGAACGGGAGGTCGCCGATCACGAGCGGTCGCGTGCAGGCGCGGGCGACGGCGCGGGTGAGGACGAGCAGCTCGTCCATCGTCGCGCCCACCGTCGAGACGGCGTCGTGGCCGAGCACGGTGTTCGCGGCCGAGTCGCCGACGAGCACCATCTCCACGCCGGCCTGGTCGACGATGCGGCCGCTGGGATGGTCATAGGCCGTCACCATCACGATCGGAGTTCCGGCCAGCTTCAGGTCGTGCAGCTGGGGCAGGGACATCTTCATGACGCCTCCTCGAGGGCGATATTGTCGATCAGGCGGGTGCGGCCGAACCGGGCGGCGCCGATCACGACGGCGCCGGGCCGCGGCTGCGTGGGGGTGAACGTGTCCGGATCGACGACGGCCAGGTAGTCGAGCTCGCCCTTGCAGGCCGACGGGTCGCGGGCGAGCAGTGCGCGGTGGAGCGACGGCGCGGCCTGCCGCTCCGGGGGTGAGAGATAGACGTTGCGGGACGAGATCGCGAGGCCGTCCGGCTCGCGGACGGTGTCGACGGGACGGATCGCCACCCCCACATCGAGGTCCGCCGTCATCCGTCGTATGACGGCGAGCTGCTGGGCGTCTTTGCGGCCGAAGTAGGCGACGTCCGGGCGCACGCGCGCGAACAGCTTCAGCACGACGGTCGCGACGCCCTCGAAGTGGCCCGGGCGCGCGGCGCCCTCGAACACGCGGCCGAGCTCGCCGACCGACACGGTCGTCGCGAAGCCGTCCGGGTACATCTCCGCCACCCCGGGCGCGTAGACCTCGTCGACGCCCTCCTCGGCGGCGATGGCCCGGTCGCCCGCCGCGTCGCGCGGATAGCGGTCGAGGTCCTCGCCCGGCGCGAACTGGGTCGGGTTCACGAACAGGCTCATGACTACCCGGTCGCATTCGGCCCGGGCGGCGCGGAGCAGCGCCCGGTGCCCGTCGTGGAGCGCGCCCATCGTCGGGACGAGGCCGGTCCTCACAGCAGCTCCCGGACGGCGGCCGCGCTTGCGGGCGGCACGATCGGGAGGGTGGCGCGGCCGAGCGCGCGGTAGAGCGGCTCGAGCTCGGGGCCGACGGCGCGCAGGTGGGCTTCGACGGTCGTCGCGTCGCCGCGGGCGATCGGGCCGGTCGGCGGCGACCCGGCGACGTCGATCGTGCGGTGCTGGAG
>JBKPMQ010000362.1:0-3787 GCA_046732235.1 Actinomycetota bacterium | reverse complement strand
GGTGATGACCAGGTCGTTCGGGCTGTCGTGTAAGCGCAACACCTGGTGGGCGCGAACGCCGTGCTCAACCTGGATCGACGCAAAGCTGTCGTACACGGTCTTCCAGGCGTCGTAGTTGGCGACACGATGCCGAACGAGCGCAGTGGTGCTCCTCATTTTGCCCCCTTTCGGGGCCGAGGCCTTGTCTGCGATTGGCTCCAGTGGAAGCGCGCAACAAGGCTCTAGTAAGAAGTGTACTTGCTCAGGAGCACCCGTGCGCCGTCGACTCAAGATTTCCGGCTGCGACGACGACGAGTGTGGCGCCATAGGGAGCCCCGCCCACCACCACTTAAAGGCCCTGACGCGGCTCTCCGCGTCCGTCATCCGGCTGTGGGAGGCTCCCAGTGGGAAACGTATCCTGCCGGGCCTTTCTCCTATCTAGCGCCCTTCCGAGGCTGCGGGATACTGTCGAACGGCCGGATGCTCAACGACCTCGACCTTGCGCGAATGCACCCGGACGACGCCCCAGCCGGAGGCGGGGCGGCCCCTCGTTGTGCTTTTCTCGTCCCGAGCGTCCGGGTCAGGACGGAGGGCCTGCGCAGCTTCTCGATCTTCCTGGTCTTGCAGGCTCTCCGCCACGATCGGAAGCAGTGTCCCCAGACTGGACGCCAAGGCATCCCGCTCGCTTCGGCTGAGCGGCCCCGTCGCCAAGCCGTCGTGCACCAGACTGGAAACATCATCCAGCCGGCGAATCATCTCTCCGCGGCTCATCTCCCTCATCGTCGTAGCCTCCCTGGCGGCTCGTGTTCATGTCATCGTCGCGCTCCGCCGCGTGTTCCATCCGCGCCGCCTCACGCTCCCCTAGGTGACAGAATGCGGGCGGCGCGGGCCGCAGGCGTTCATGCACGGACAGCCACATCGTGGGTGTCGTAGCGTTCGTCGATCGCGACCTGGAGGTCGTGCATGTATCTGTTGCGGTTCGCCTCGTCCGCCTTGAGTCGTACCGCGGAGTCGTGCTGGAGTTCGAGCTCTCGCCGGTAGTCGTCGTTTGCCTGAGCGACACAGTCGTTCATGGCGTCGATCACGGCGGTGAGGTCTTCGAGCGCGGGACAGACCACCGCGATCAGGCTCTCGTGCTCCTTGTCCCACGGCCGCAGCAGAGCCGGGTTGGCTCCGGCGTGGACGCGCAGCGCCCGCCACCACCACCGCGGTGGCGAGGCCGTGATCGAGAACAGCAGCGCGTCCCCACCGTTGACGGGGTGAGTGGCAATGCGCGGCTTTTCGGCGTGGAATGACGTGCGTTGTGTCATCTGGTTCCTCCTCGATGTGCACGTTCTTCCCTGGTCGCGACGCCGCCGTTGGTCTGGGCGGGGCCGGCCGTGACCGGTTCGCGACTGGCGGCGTTCTCGCGGCGCAGGAAGGCGGTCAGTTCGTTGATGGTGCTCATCAGCGGGGCGGGGAAGACGACGGTGGTGTTCTTGTCGACGCCGATCTCGACCAGCGACTGCAGGTTTCGCAGCTGCAATGCGAGTGGATGGGCCATCATCACGTCGGAGGCGTGTGCGAGCTCGCCGGCGGCGAGTGCCTCGCCTTCCGCGGCGATGATCTTGGCGCGCTTCTCGCGTTCGGCCTCGGCCTGGCGCGCCATCGCACGCTTCATCGTCTCGGGCAGCTGGATGTCCTTGAGCTCGACCACCGTCACCTCGACGCCCCACTCCTCGGTCTGCACGTCGAGGATCGCGCGGATGTCCTGGTTGATCTTGTCGGTCTCAGACAGCGTCTCATCCAGGGTGTGGCGGCCGACGACGGCGCGCAGCGTCGTCTGGGCGATCTGGCTGATCGCCTCTTTCACGTCTTCGATCGCGACGACCGAGCGGACGGCTTCCATGATCCGGAAGTACGCGACCGCGGACACATCGACCGACACGTTGTCCTTGGTGATGATGCCCTGGGACTGGATCGGCATCGTCACGATCCGAAGTGACACACGATGCACTCGATCGACCAACGGGGCGACGAAGATCAACCCAGGCCCGCGATCACCATCCCTCACCTTACCCAGCCGGAACTGGACGCCCCGCTCGTACTGCTTCAGGATCCGCACCGAGGACGCGCACGCAAACAGCGAGACGACCACCACGACGAGAACGGCTACGGCGATCATGATGGTCCCTTCTCATCTACCGCGGCGGGATCGATCGGCGGATCAGCCGTCGCGCGAAGCCCGGTAGACAAACTCTGGTAGTCGTGTGCGGGCGACCACCAATCCCGAGCCGGTACCGGACAGGGGTGAAAACTGTTCGCCTCGGTTGGACCGGCTCATGGAGCATAGCACCAGCACGGGTCCGGCGAGCGGCGTAGGCCGCCGACTCGCGGTCGCGGCAGGTGACGCACTCGAGCTGCGATGCGTTGCGGCCTCGGGTTCACGTCAAACTCGTTCGGTAAGGGGCCGGTGGCGTCACGGTCCGGCGTACGGTCATGCCACGGATCTCCGGTGCGATATGCGCTGGGTACGGAGGACGCCAGATCGCTGACCCTTCGTGGTGCATGACATGCCGTGCGTCCCCGACCATCGCAAGGTGAGCACCGGCGCCGATCCGACGGCTGCCCGTGCAGCAGCGATCAGGCGTTGGGGTGCATGATCGGCGGGATGCGGTGTCCGCGCTGCAGCAGGGCGCGGGTGGCGCTCCAGCCGATGGCCGACCACAGGACGAGCAGCCCGAACGCGATGTCCCACGTCGCCAGGATGAGCTGCTGGCCGAGGGAGTAGGCGGCGACGACGCTCGATGAGGCCGTGTTGCGAAGGGCGGCCGTGGCGAGCGCCTGCTGCGTACCAACGCCCCCGGGCGTGAAGGCAAACGTCGATGCGGCGGCATTGACCGCAAGGATCAGAAGCACGCTGGAAGGCGTCACCGGCAGGTCGTATGCGCGCATGAAGGTTGCCGTCACGGCCACCCGCGCCGCGTACGAGACAACCTCGACCAGGAGGACATCGGTGGCGTAGGCACGCGGGGTCGTGAGGATGGCGGCACCCTCCCGGGCGTCCGGCCAGGTGTTGTGGAAGCGGCGCACGACCGCCCATCCCACGAGCGCGATCACGACTGCGGCGACGAGTGCCAGGGCGGCGTGACCCTCGAGCGAACCGAGCTGGAGGGAGAACAGCCCCGGCCGGACGACGACGAGGCCGACGCCGATCGCCGCGGCCGCGAGAAGGAAAAAGGCGTTCTGCACAACGCCGGCGCCGACCAGGCCGAGGGCAGTCGAGGTTTGGATCTGGGTCCGGTAGAGGCCGAGCATGGCCACGGTTCCAGCCTGTGCGGGCAGGAACGCGTTGAGGCCGATCCCGCCGCCGTACGCACCCAGGACGATCCTGTACGACACGCCCGAGTTCGGGTAGGCGCGGCGGAGGATGTTGCGCCACGCGAGAGCGTTTAGGAGCGTTTCGCAGGTGTGGAGCGTGAGCGCCACGAAGAGGAGGGGAAGCGAGATCGACCCGAGCTGGTCGACCACCTCCCGCACCCATCCGGCGACGATCATTAACCGACCGAGCCTTCCATCTGGAGCTGGATCAGGCGGTTCATCTCGACCGCGTACTCGAGCGGAAGCTCCTTTACGATCGGCTCGATGAAGCCGGAGACGATCATCCCGGCCGCCTGGGTTTCGGAGAGGCCGCGGCTCATCAGGTAGAAGAGCTGCTCGTCGCCGATCTTGGAGACGGTCGCCTCGTGGCCGATATCGACCGCGTTCTCCTTGATGTCGATGTACGGGTAGGTGTCGGTGCGGCTCTCGTCGTCGAGGATGAGCGCGT
>JBKPMQ010000361.1:0-6769 GCA_046732235.1 Actinomycetota bacterium | reverse complement strand
GGAACAGCCTGGCCCTGGTCGAGTTCTCGAACTACGACCCGAGCCCGGTCGCCACCTACCAGAGCTGCTACAGCACCCACGTGCCGATCACCGACGTCGCGGTCAACGGCGGCGCGACCGACTCGAACGGCGCCGCCGAGGTGCAGCTGGACGAGGAGGTCGCGGCGGCGAACGCCCCGGGGCTGGACGGGATCTACACGTACGACGCCGCGAGCGGCGCGGGCATGGACACCGTCATCGACGCGATCCTCGCCGACCGCGCCACGACGCATGTGGACCAGATCTCGATCAGCTGGGGTGCGTGCGAGTCCGCGGTCAGCCCGGCGGAGGTCGCGGCAGCCGACGCGGAGTTCGAGCTCGCCGCCGCGGCGGGCGTGTCGGTCTACGTCGCATCCGGAGACGATGGCGCGTCCGATTGCCGTCCGTTCACCGGGAGCACCGATCCCGCCGTCGACTATCCGGCGTCCGATCCATGGGTCACGGCCGTCGGCGGCACGACGCTGTCGTCGACCGTGACCGGCCCCAACCACGAGACGTCGTGGGGCCAGCCGCAGACGGCGAGCGGTGGCGGCGGTGGCGGCGGCGTGTCGTCGCTCTTTGCGATGCCCGCCTGGCAGTCCGGCGCGGGCGTCGACGAGCCGGGCTACTCGTCGTCGACGCCGTGCGCGCAGACGACGCTGCTGTGCCGGGAGGTGCCGGACATCGCGCTCGAGGCCAACCCCGACAGCGGCTACGTCGTACGCGTGACGACGCCGTTCGGAAACGCCTGGGTGCAGGCCGGCGGCACCAGCGCCGCGGCCCCGCTGATGGCGGCCATGACAGCCGATATCGACTCGGCCTCCGCGGCCGTCGGCGGGCAGCCGCTCGGCTTTGCGAACCCGTTCCTCTACGCGCACCCGGCGGTCTTCCACGACATCACCGTCGGCAGCAACAGCGAGCTCGGTCTCGGGCTGCCGTACCCCGCCGGCGCGGGTTACGACATGGCGACGGGTCTCGGCTCTCCCGACGGCGCCGCGGTCGCGGCCGCGTTGATCGCGGCGACAACCCTGCCGAACGCCGATTCCACCGTCCTCGCATCGACCCAGTCCTCCGGCACGATCGCGCCGGGGACGCCGGTCACGCTCTCGGGGTCGCTCACCGACTCGACGACGCCCACGCGGATGGTCTCGGGACGCACGGTCACCGTCACCGGCACGTACACGGTCGCAGGGCAGACGCACACGGTCACGAAGACCGCGGTCACGGATGCCGGCGGCAACTGGAAGGTCGGCGTGACCACCGCCGACGTGGGCGCGCGCCTCACCTGGCAGGCGGCGTTCGCCGGCGACAGCGCGTTCCATGCGAGCCAGTCCCCGAGCCATGTGCTGACGGTGCAGCCGACGCTGACGACGAGCTCGAACCTGCACTGGAACGGGACGCAGTACAGCGCCGTGCACGGCACGGTGGCCACCCTGAGCGGGGTCTCGACGCCGGCGATGGTCGGCGCCGTCCTCACCGTGCAGACGAAGGCCAGCGGCACCACCACGTGGGTCTCGACGACGACCACCGTCACCGTGGCCGCCGACGGGACCTACTCCACCCCGTTCACCTTCAGCAAGGCTGTGAAGGAGTCCATCCGCTTCAGGTACACGGGCAAGCAGTCGGGGCCGTGGCTCAGCGCCAAGTCCCCCGCGCGCGTCTTCTCGATCACGTAGGACCACCGAAGCCCGGGCGCCGATCGATCACAGCGGCCTCAGAGCGCGCGGACCGCATCGCCCACGCGGATCTCGGCCTCCGCGAGGATGTCCGCGCGAAGGCCGCCGCGGTGCACAAGCGCCCGCAGGACCGGGCGTGACGCATAGCCGTCGACCACCGTGCAGGGCTCGCAGAGGCGCATGCCGCGGCAGCGCATGTCGCCGATCGTGAACTCGCCCCCGACGAGGCTGTTGAGGTCGATGCCGCGGGTGACGACGTTGCGGCGATGCTCACCGGGGCGGAGGGGCGGGTCGAACGTCTCGCACACCTCGGCCTCGATCAGGGTGAGCGCGCTGCCGGGGAGCCCCGAGGGGAACGTCCCGGTGCCGACCGTGTAACGGTCGCCTTCGAGCCCTCGCCCGGCGATCCCACGAGCGGCGTCGCACGCCCGCGCAGGCTCGCCGGCCGCCGGTGCGACCCAGACCTCCTCCAGGCGGCCCACGGTGCGCGCCGGCTTCGGGAGCGGCGGCCGGGCGAGCGCGATGTCGGCGGCCGCGATCAGGAACCCCTCAATGACCTGCTCGCGGCAGAGGTCGCCGCCGCCGGCGGGGTCGAACACGACGCCGGACGGCACGCCGTACATGACGACGTACCGCGGCCCGTCGGGCCCGCGGATGCGCCCGACCCACGGGCCGGCCCATGAGAACGATCCCGCATCGGCCACCTTCACGAGGCCGAGGCCCAGTCCTCCCAGCCACCGCGAGATCGCCCAGCCGGTGGCGGGATTCTGGTCCTCGCCGAGCTCGGGAACGGCGTCGAGCGGCAGCTCGAGGATAGTCGCGATGGCGGCCCGGAAGCTCTCGCGCCCCGGGTCCCCGATCGCCGAGGGCAGGGCGGCCTCTTTCAACCGGCTTCAGCTCCACGTACCACGCCACGGCAAGCGTAGCGTGGGGGCGGCGCGGTTCGGTCAGCCGAGAGCGGCGTCCCGAGCGGCGTCATCCCGGCGACGGGCTCGTCGAGGCCGGACCTGTCGCGCTATGCCTGCGGCAGCTTCTTGGCGCCGCGCTTCACGACCGGGTTCGACGGTGGCGGCACCACCGGCCCGATGTCGCCGTCGGGCGCCCGGTCGAGGTCGACGATCACCGGCGCATGGTCGCTCGGCCCCTTGCCCTTGCGCGCGTGACGGTCGACCCACGCGGCCTGGACGCGGGCGGCGACCGGCTCGCTGGCGAGGACGAGGTCGATCCGCATGCCGAGGTCCTGGTGAAACATCCCCGCCCGGTAGTCCCAGTAGCTGAACACGCGCTGCTCCGGCCACCGGTCGCGGACGACGTCGTGCAGCCCGAGCGCCATGAGCTCCGCCAGCGCCTCCCGCTCTCGCGGCGTGACGTGGGTCTGGCCGATGTAGGCGTCCGGATCGAACACGTCGGCGTCGGTCGGGGCGATGTTCATGTCGCCGCACACGACGGACGACTCGGACGCGTGCGCGACCACGTCCCGGAGCGCCGACAGCCACTTGAGCTTGTACTCGTAGTGGTCGGAGCCCGGCACGCGGCCGTTCGGCACGTAGACCGAGTGGACGCGGATGCCATCGCACGTGGCGGCCACCGCGCGAGCCTCGGGGTGCGGGAACCCGGGTGCCTCGGCGAGCCCGGTCGTCACGTCCTCCAGCCCCACCCGCGAGACGATCGCGACGCCGTTCCACGCCGCCTCGCCGTGGGCGGCGATCTCGTATCCGCGAGAGTCGAGCTCGCCGCCGAGGAGCTCGACGAGCGCATCGTCGGCGAGCTTGGTCTCCTGCAGGCAGAGGACGTCCGGCTGCCGCTCGTCCAGCCACGGCAGGAGCCGGGGCATGCGTTGCTTCAGGGAGTTCACGTTCCAGGTGACGAGACGCACCGGCTACACCGTACCGGACGTCTGCCGGGAGCCGCCGGGTCAGGCCGGGAGCCGCTCCGGCAGCCCGAAGCGCGGGAAGCGCTCGGGGCCGATGAAGGCCGTCACGTCCGCGATGCGGTCGCCGCGCAGCGTGAGCACGTCGATCACGCCCGCCTCGAAGTCGCCCCGCTCGCCGTCCCAGAGGTAACAGCCGACCGCCAGCTGCCCGTTGACGCGGGCCGGGCGATGGCGCCACCACTCCCGGAACGGCGACCCGGTCAGGAACGCGAGCACGGCCTCTCGGCCCTGGTACCACCGGCTGAGCGGCGGCATCGACCAGGCGGCGTCCGCGGTCAGGAGGGTGACGATCCCGTCCACGTCGGCATGCTCGATCGCGTCGACGTACGCGGCCACGAGCGCGCGGCTGCGCTCGTCGCCGAGGTCGCGCAGGGTGGCCTGCTGGCTGCGCTCGGGCGCCAGCTCCCCGATCGTCTGGCGGGCTCGCTGGAGCGCGCTGTTCACCGACGGGACGCTCGTTTCGAGCAGCGTGGCCGCCTCCTTCGCCGAGAAGTCGAGCACCTCGCGCAGGAGCAGGACGGCCCGCTGGCGTGGGGGCAGGTGCTGGAGGGCGGCAACGAAGGCGAGCTCGAGCGTCTCGCGCTCCTCGTAGCGCGCGCCCGGCGATGACGTGTCGGCCTCCGTCGGCATCTCACCCTCCGGGTACGGCTCGATCCAGACGGTCTCGGCCAGCGGGCCCCCGGGCGGTGTCCCGGTCGCCGCCGACGGCCCGTGGCCGCGGGGCAGAACGCGGCCGGGCCGCCGCTGCACGATCCGCAGGCAAGCGTTCGTCGCGATGGTGTAGAGCCAGGTTCGCAGCGAGCTGCGGCCCTCGAAGCGGGCGAGCCCGCGCCAGGCCCGCAGGAGCGCGTCCTGCATCGCGTCGTCGGCGTCGTCGAGCGATCCGAGCATGCGGTAGCAGTGGGCGTGCAGGGTTCGGCGGTGGGGGTCGACCAGCTCGCCGTAGGCGCGGTCGTCGCCCGTGCGCGCCCTCTCGAGCAGGGCAGACTCCGAAGGGGTGAGGTGTGCGGACATGGTGCTCATCAGGAATTGAGATCAGGCTGCCCCCGCGAACTCATCGGTCGGCCGGCGATGAGTTTCGCGGCACGGCGTGATCGAACCCGTCAAATGCAAGATCACCCTCCGGAAGGAGCGCGAACATGCTGCGCCACATTCTCAACCTGCGCACCCAGCCCGAGCCGATCCGCCCCGCCCGGGACGTGATCATCGAGGTCCGGCGCCGCGCCCGGCGCGACGCGCTGCGGAGGTGGGATTGACGCTGCGCGGCGTCCACCGGGTCACGCGCGAACCGGCCGCCAGACGACGACATCCTGACGGCGGGCGACGTGGAGGAGAGGCGGATCGACAAGCGGCCCGATTGCGTCCGGCACGAGACCCCTGTGGCGAGTCTGCCCCTCCGCCGGATGGATGCGCCAGGGCCGATGGTGGATGTCAGTGCGGATGATCGCCCCCGACTCACGAACGGCGAAGAGGCAGTACCGCTCGACGAGGAAGTGCTCCAGGGAGCCGGGCAGCGGCTCGTTGGCCGGCCCGCGAGGCCGGTAGGACGCGTCAATCCAGGCCGCGCCATACGCGCGATCCGTGCGGTGGAGGCGGTAGCCGATCACCCCGTCTTCAGCGCTGATCCGTCCGCGTGCGTGCCGGTATGGCAGGCCGTTCAGGAGCCGGGCGCCGTTGACGGCGAGCCAGCTCGTCGCATCGAGGCTGAAGAAGTAGATCCCGCCGCGGCCTCCGCGGCGGACGTACGTGCGCACGTTCGTCTCGAGGAACGGGTTGACCCCGGGGATCGACGGCACAAACCGGGGCCGCAACCCGCGCAGGAGAAACGGGGTGACGGCGAGCCATGCCCGCCCCTCGAACACGTCGAGCTCCAGTCCCGGCGGGATGACGCCCGCCATCGCTCGAGGGTCGACGCTCCAGTGGGCGAACAGCAGGTGCTCCCAGGTCTGCCCGCCGGCCCACGGACGCGACGGGATCGGGTACGGACGGTGCCCGACGGCACGGAGGGTTGCTCGTTGTGGCCTTGCGAAGGGCACCGCGCCTCCCGCGACGATTGCCCGGCCGGGATACCCCCGCCGGAGGGGCACAAACATGATGCGCCCCGTTCGGCGCCGGCCCGCGAGCGGGTACGGCGGCCGCAGGGCACAACCGCTCGGCCAAGCCCCTCGCCGCGCCGCTCGGCGCCCGCATCGCGCTCGGCAGGCGCCGGCTGCGCTTCCGCGCATCGACCCCGCCGACCGGGACGACGCCCAGTACAACCGCCGCCCGCCCGAGCGGGCCGAGTGAGTGCGGGGCGGCCGGCTACCCGACCGTCGGGAACGCGTCGACGTCGACGGCGGGTGGCCATGCGTGCCGGCGCAGACGACCTTGATCCAGTGCGTTCCGTCCAAGGCACCGGTTACGCATCGTGAACAAATGGGGTCTGACCCCGTGTATTCCCATTCCCTCCCGGCCGGTCCCTACCCGCCCGCCAGGAACTCCGAGTACCCGTTCTGCCACAGCGCCTGGCCCTGGGTCGTCAGCGTCATCTCCTGGAGCGACGTCGGGCCCAGATCCTCGGGCCGCACGACCGCGGTGCTGAGCGTCTCCGGGATCATGCCCTTCGAGACGAGCACGTCCGGTTCGATCTCGTTCAGCGGCGGCTGGAACCCGGTGAACTCGGTGAAGTTGGTGTACCCGTTGCCGTTGTCGAGGATGAAGTTCAAGAAGAGGTGCGCCAGCACCGGCTTCTTGGTCGTCGAGCAGACGCACCAGAGGTCGTTCTGCACCGGCCCCTCGCCCGTCGGCGCGTGCCAGTAGCGCAGCGCGGCCTTGTCCTCCTTGGTGCGCGCGTAGAACAGGTAGCCCTCGATCGGGTCGGCCGACCATCCCTGGTTCAACCATGCCTTGTCCTCGGCGACGGCGGTGTACTGGAGGTCGCCGACCTTGACGTTGCAGATGCCGTACAGCTCCTGCAGGTCCTTGACCGCCTGGTCGATCAGCTTGGGATCCTCGGTGTTGATGTCGTCGACGCCTCGATGCAGGAGCGCCATTGCGATCGACTCCCGCACCTCCGAGAGGATGGCCGTCCGGCCCCTGTAGGGCTGCGCGTGCCAGAAGATGTCCCAGGGGTTGGACATCCCCGCGATGTCCTTCTTCACCC
>JBKPMQ010000360.1:0-8577 GCA_046732235.1 Actinomycetota bacterium | reverse complement strand
CCCGCGAGCCGGTCACGATCTCGGCGCCCGCGGCCGTCGCCGCGCGGGCGAGCGCGCCGTGCAGATCGCGCCGCAGCGCCACGAACAGGCGCGAGTTGACGGCACGGCGCTCGTTCCGGCGGATGACGAGCCGGTCGCGGTGGTCGCGCAGGTCGCCGTCGAAGATCTGCTCCGCGCGCCCGGCGACGTCGTCGTACGCGCCGATCTCCTCGAGCACGCGCAGGGCGTTCTCGAACAGCTAGATGCCCGCGCCGATCTCGCGCAGCTCGTCGGCCTGCTCGTGCACCCGCACCTTCCAACCGCGCTGGGCGAGCACCGCGGCGGCGGTCAGCCCGGCCAGCCCCGCCCCGGCGACCTCGGCGCGGCGAGCCTCCGTCATCCGATCACGCGCCGCTCCGTCAACCGCATCGCGCGCCAGTATCCGCGTTCTGCCGGGCGCACGCGTCAGAAGATCGCCGTTTGACGCGTGGAGCGGGCGGGAAAAGCCGGACCGACGACCTTGTCACGAGGAGGATGGCGATGAATGCGAGCGAGACCGGCGAGATCACCGGCACGAAGGACAAGGACTACGACATCATCTGGTTCACCGAGGCGTGTCTCTCGAACGCGCTGCGCCTGGAGACGTACATCCAGGACGCGGAGCGCGCGGGCGACTCGGAGCTGGCGGAGTTCTTCCGCCGCGCGCAGGGCGAGAGCCGCAAGGGCGCCCAGCAGGGTAAGGAGCTTCTGCGCGCGCGCCTGAGCTCGAGCTGAACGCCACGCCGGCTGGCGCTAGGGGGTCAGCGACGCGTCCGGATCGTCGGTCGGGCCCGCTTCAATGACCTCGCCCGTAGCCGGGACGGGCCGGCACGGTTTCATCCAGACCGCGCCGGCGTGCGGCATCTCGTCGATGCACCACCCGCTGTCGCGCAGCAGCCCGATCAGCGCGGACGCGGCGATCATGCCGTGATCGCGGCCCTGGTATCCGCCGGTCTGGATCTCCTGCTCGCGGATGTCCGCCAACACCTGCCCGTCCGGAAAGAGCACCACCTGACGGGTGTCCGCGCCGGGCAGGATTCCGATGAAGAGATGTGGGTCGTCGAGGCTCAACCGGAGCACCGTACTAAGTGTCCCGGCTGTACCGCCGCGCGTCCATCCCCTGGTCCGGTCCGAAAGACCTAGTTCCTCGTGCTCATGGGGGCCGGGCCGATCGGACGGGGCTGCGGACCGAAGATGGATCCGGCGATCCATTCCCCTCCACGGCCGGAGGGCGAACAATGGGAGGCCGACGACCGAAGGAGGTGGAGCGTGCCCGCGACCAAGACGCGTGCAGCCGCTCGTGCGACCGGTGAGGTGGGCGACAACGGCGCAGCCGAGGTGGCGACGGCGACGGCGGCCCCCGCGGTGTTCACCGAGGCCGATCTTTCCGAGCAGCAGGACGTCGCTCGTGCCATGATCGAGCAGCAAGTCCGCGACGCCTACGAGCAGCGCCAGACCATGATGGGCCCGGAGATCGCCGAGCCGGAGCAGTGGTGGGACATCGCCGGCTACGGCCCGGTGCAGTTCGTGGCACCCGGAGGCCCGCTCCTCCCGCACCAGGTCATCAAGGTGGGAGAGCCGGCATACGTGTTCACGCTGATCCTCCTGAACCAGTTCGAGGCGCTTCCGGGGGGCAGCAACGCCGGCGACACCCTGGCCAACTTCTCGCTGAACTACGAGGTCCAGTATCAGGCCGGAAACCTGACGACGTGGACGCTCGGTCAGCCGAGTATGCAGGCGGTGCATGCGGGCAACTTCGTCCCGCACAGCTACTTCTACGTGGACGTGCTCGGGTTCATCGCGCAGCAGCCGGGTCTCTACGAGATGAACATCACGTCGCGCATCCTCGGCGTGACCCCGCCGTTCGTGAACGCACCGCAGTTCGCGGCGTACGCGGACATCGTGTACAACCTGGACGCCCCCGGCCTGTTCGGGCCGAAGCCTCCGGGCCCGATGCGCTTCCAGATCTACCCGTAGGCCGCCCGAGGGCGACCCGGTTCACGCGAAGCACATGGCAGCCGATCGCATGACGATGGCGTACGCGCGGCTGGCGCTGCGCGAGGCGTTCCGCGACCACCTGTACGACCCCAACGTCTCGATGGTCGACATCGGATTGCCGGAGCACGACGGCGAGGTCGCCGTGGACGAGCTCGCCGTCCGCGTCCACGTCCGTCACAAGCTGCCGAGGGCGCAGCTCGAAGCCGCCGGCACCCGGCCGGTGCCGGCGGCGATCGGGCCGATCCCCACCGACGTCATCGAGGCGCGGTACCGTCCACACGTGTCGTGGCCGGTGTCGTGGCCGGTTCCATGGCCTCCCGTCGCCCCGAGCCTGCGGGCGGGCCGTGTCGACCCGCTCCGAGGCGGCGTCAGCATTTCGGACGAGGCGCATAACGCCTACGCGACGCTCGGATGCAAGGTGCTCGATCGCGCCAGCGGCGACGAGATGATCCTGAGCAACTGGCACGTCCTGGTCGCGGACTGGGCGGCCCGGCCAGGACTGCGCATCTTCCAGCCCGGTCGGCTCGACGGCGGCACTGCGGCGGACACGGTCGCGCGGCTGACGCGGGATGCGATGTCCGTCAACCTCGACGCGGCCGTTGCCACCCTCACAGGGGTGCGACGGCTGGTCAACGATCAGGTCGGCGTCGGCCCGATCACGGGGCTCAGGCCGCCGGCGCTCGCGCTTGACGTGACCAAGTCCGGCCGGCGCACCGGCGTCACCCAGGGGCGCGTCACGGGGATCGAGGGCAAGGTGTCGATCACGTACGGATGGGCGCAGCGCATCATCGGCAACGTCACGTCGATCGGCTCGGTGTGGGGGCGGGAGGTGAGTGCACCGGGAGACTCCGGCTCGATCTGGCTCGACTTCGCCACCCGGGAAGGAATCGGCCTGCACTTCGCCGGCAGCGATCAGCCGGAGCGCGCGCTGGCCATGGACCTGCGGGTGGTGCTCAACGCCCTCGCGGTCGACCTCGATACCCGCAGCGACGTCGCGGAACCGGTCTTTCCGGGGCTCGGATCGCCGTCGGTGCGCTTCCCTGTGTCCGTCGGCGCGGGTCGTTGACTCCGCCGCAGGACGCATCCACCCGGGAGGTCCGGGCGCGTGACGAGCTCGCCGCCGGTCTGCTGCAGCATCCCGAGGTGAGCATGGTCGACGTGGGGCTCGATGCCGACGGGGAGACCCACGTCCTTCGGGTGCACCTCCGGGACGAGGCCCGGCACCCGCCGGTCCCGATCCCCGAGGAGGTCGACGGCATCCCCGTCCGCATCATCGGGGGTGACTACACGCTCGAGTGAACGCTGCGGAGCCCGGCCGCGGCGCCCGGCCTCCGGATCAGCGCCGCGGCCTGCCCGCGCCGCTTGACGTGCAGCTTCTCGAGGATGTTGTGGACGTGGTTCTTCACCGTCGGCAGCTCGATGCAGAGCTGCGCGGCGATCTCCTTGTTCGACAGGCCCCGGTCGATCAGCTCGACGATCTGGAGCTCGCGGGACGTCAGCAGGTCGAAGGCCTGGCCGGCCTCCACCGAGGGCATCGCCGCACGCGCCGCGAGCCGCCGGACGAGTGCGGCGGTCATCCGCGGGGAGCAGAGCGTCTCTCCCCGTGCCGCCGCCAGGATGGCCGCAGCGAGGTGCTCGGCCGACCCGTCGGAGTGGACGTAGCCCGCGACGCCGGCCTCGGCCCAGGCGACCACCTCCGCGTCGGTCTCCGACACGCCGAGGACGACCACCCTCACATCGATCCGAGACCGGGCCACCCTGCGCACGAAGGGGATGCCCTCCGGCGCAGGGAGGTCGAGCAGGAGGACGTTGGGCGACGCACGTTCAACAAGCAGCACCGCCTGCTCGGGAGTCGCGCTCGCGCCGATGACGTCGATGTCCGGCCGCGGCTCGAGGATGCGGCCGATGCCGTCGCGGAACAGACGGATAGCCGAGACGACGAGCACGGTGATCACAGGATGTGCTGTCATCCCGTCGCCCTGCCACTGCATCGCTGTCGGTCCAGATCGGCCCATTCCCACCACCCAGGCGCCCCGAATGGGCGGCCGTGGACGCGGGCACGTCGGCGCCGTTGTTCGGCCGACTCCGGCGAGGTGACCCAGTTCCGCCCTCTCTGCGGCTGGCCCCCCACCGCGGTGATCCGGAACGCTCGACGCAGACCCAACCATATTGTGACCCCTGAGTCAAGGTCGCGGCCCGGCGACGAGCGTCCTGAGCGCGCCGCCGCCGGGGAGGCCGGCACTCGCGGCCAGCCTCCCCGGGTCCCGCGTGATCGGCTACTGGACGGCCTGGTCGGTGATCGAGAAGGTCACCTGGCCCTGGTCGACGTTCGCGTCCAGCACCTTGTCGTCGAGCAGGTCGGCTGCCCGCGGCTCCAGGAACACGCGGGCTCCCCGCTCGTCGATGACCGCGTCGTCCTCCGCGGGCAGCGGTGCGATGCTCAACCGCAGGCCGCTCCCCTCGGCCGCCATTCGCACGCCGCCCGTCTCGCTCTGGTCTGCGGACGACAGGATGTCCTTCACGGCGTCAACCGCATGATCAGTGAGTGCAAGCGTCACGCTCGCCTCCCTTCTGGTTGATCACCTCCAGCCTAGACGCGCGGCTCCGGCCGCACGCTATGGCCGGGATTCGGGGCCGGACGTCGGGCGGCGGGGAGGACATACGCCGACACCTGCGTGGTACCGTGTCTGGGACTTCTGACTTCGCGCAGATCCATGCTCTCCGTTTGTGTGCGGCCGGTCGTTTGTACGACGCCCCGATCGATGAGGAGAGCGGAAGCGGAGGCCGTGATGGCCGACGCACACGAGCGCGAGGACGGGCCGGATGTCGCCGAGGTGCGGCTGAACCGGTTGTTGAACATGATCCTGGAGGCGGCGGTGGAGGCGTTGGGCTTCGATGCAGCCACGGTCAGCGCTCGCCACCGCGACGACCTGGCGACGATCGCGGCCACGGATCAGCGGATGATCGCGCTGGACGATGCGCAGTATGAGACGGGTCAGGGGCCGTGCATCGAGGTACTGGAGCCGCGCGATCCGATCTCGGTGAACGACGCGGCCGCGAGCGAGGATCGGTGGGAGAACTTCGCCCGATCCGCAGCGCACCTGGGAGTGCGCTCGACCCTGTCGATGCATCTGCCGGCGGACAGTGACGGCTTGGCGGCGTCGCTGAACCTGTACTCGCGACGGCAGCTCGAGCTCAGCAATGACCAGGTACGGCGGGCGGTGCCGTTTGCCGACCAACTGGCGAGCGCGATCCTCAGCGTGGACGCCCACCGTTCGACCGCCAAGCTGGCTCGCGACATGGCCGAGGCAATGCGCACGCGGGCGGTGATCGAGCAGGCCAAAGGGATCATCATGGCCGACCAGCGGATCGACGCGGACGCCGCCTTCGAGCAGCTCGTCCGACTGTCCCAACACGCGAATATCAAGCTGCGAGAAGTCGCCCGCCGACTGGTTGATGAGCGCACCAAGCCGACCTGAGGCCAGGTGGTATGAGGGGGCGGTGATCGGGTAGGATCTTGCTGTCGGTCAAGCAGTTGGCCAGCCCAACCCGCTTTTCTCGAACATGCTGGATGCGTCGCCGCCGGCCGCGGCGCCGGCCCCAAAATCCACCCTCCTCTGGCAGTCCCACAATCGCCGTCGCTGGGACTTCGAGAACGCCGTGCTCGCGGACGACGAGCGCGCGCCGTTCGTGTGCGAGTGCCCGCGCAGCGATTGCGTGGGGGCGGTCGAGTTGACCTTGCACGAGTACCAGACCGCCCATGCGAGCCCCGACTGGTGCGCGGTCAGGCCCGGCCACACCCTCGCCGGCGACGGCGCTCGCGTCGTCCTTCGCCGGCCACACTTCTGGGTGGTCGAGCTTCCGCCGAGCCGCCGGGAGGCGTGACCTCGGCGCAGGGTTCGCCAGGGCGATCCGCCGGGTATGACCCAGATTCGACCCGCAACCTCGGCGAGTCTGTGTCAACGGAGGGACGGCCAACCTGTGGCCGCGCCACGGATTCAGAGACGTGTCCCGGCGGACGCCGAGCAGATCCCGCGCGAGCTCGCAGACGCCGAAAATCAGCTCGGACCATCACGGCACGCGGGTCAGCCGCACATTCGCCCGGGACTGACACGCCCGGCGCCCTCGACTGCGATGGGATGTGGCGTGCGTCGGCGGCCCGAGCCCGAGCTGGTTGCCGAGCGTTCGGCGAAGCCATGATGTCTCAGATGATGCGGTTCCACTGTGCGGATTGCGCAGCCCGGTAGTTCGCGTCGTTCTGGATGGGCGTGAGACCGGGTCTGGTTGCGTAGATGTTCGACCCAAGCGCACTCGTCGCATCGAGCAGATACAGGATCGTGCCGAGCAGAAGCGCGGCGCCGGAGAGGTACCCCGCCGCGCGACCGACCCGGCTCCAACTGTGGGTCATTTCACGCCTGCGAGATGATCTGCGATCGATCGCGGCCTGATGCCGTATTGGGCGAGCGGCTGCTCGTCCCAGCGCGCTTCTTGTGTGTCGACCAGGAGCCCGATGCCGAAGATCGACGCAAGGGCAGGCTTTGGGCGCGAGAGCGCTCGCATCCCGAGCCGCACGAGTGGCCGCGGCATCCGTTGCCGCTTCAGCGTCCGCCCGGTCAGGCGCTCGGCGAGCGCCGCGATCTCGTTCTGGGTGAGTGCGTCGGGGCCGCCGACCTCGATCAGCGACGGCGGTTCGGCGTCGAGCGCCACCGCGACGAGCAGGGCGGCAACGTCGTCACGCGAGACGAACCGCCGGCGGTTGTCGCCTCGGCCGAGGATGCTGACCTTTCCCCCCGCGACGTCGAAGCGGGCCACCGGTGACAGCTGCAGCTCCTGAAAGCCGTCCGGCCGGACGATGACCTCGCGCATGCCGGAACGGCGGAGGCGCTGCTCGTTCGCGAGCTTGGCACGTTCGAGCGGGGTGCCGAGCCCGGCGTCCGCGCCGGCGTAGGAGACGTAGACGAACCGCTCGACGCCGGCCCGCTCTGCCGCCGCGATCAGGTTGCCAACGCCTGTGTCGTCGACGGCGGCGATCGAGGGGCCGCGCACGCCGTTGAGCAGGCGCCCGATCGCCGTTGCCGTCGAGATCACGGTTCTCGCGCCCTCGCAGGCGACGGGGAGGCTCTCCGGCTCCACCAGATCCCCATGGACGAGCTCCGCGCCGAGCGACTGGAGCGCCGAGGCGTCGCTTCCGGGGCGGACCAGGCAACGCACCGGCTCGTCGCGGGCACGGAGCATGCGCACCACCGAGGAACCGAGCGCGCCGGTTGCTCCGGCTACGAGGACGCTCATGCCGGGCTCGCGTGCTCGCGGATCGCAGCGTCGATCCCGACCCCATCCTGCTCGACCGGCTCCATATAGAACCGCACCCACGCGACCCGGTCGCCCTCGATCCCTTGCACGGTCACGCCGCGAAATTCGGCCCGAGCACCGTCACGGCGGCCTGCGCGCCAATGCCATTCCGCCCAGACCACGTCGTTGTCGACGGTCGAGCAGATGAGCGTCGCTTGGAGATCGGGGAACGCCGCGAACAGCTGCAGCCAGTTCCTCTGGACCTGGGCGCGACCGCGGAACGCACGTGAGGGATGCGCCGGTTGCTCGCTGACCACCTGCTCGTCGAAGCACCCCACGAGCAGCTCGAGGTCGTGCGTGTTCAACGCCCGCTCGATCCGCTCCAACACCACCGCTCCATCCACCATGCTCACCTCACTGCAACACCGTTGTCGGCCGAACAGTTAGCTAGACTATGAATCTAATGAAAAGAGAGCGCCGTGTCAAACGGCCGTACCGGTCGCCGGTCCGGAAGGCCCAGGCCGCGGCGACCAGTACGGCGATCGTGGCCGGCGCATCCGAGCTCTTCGCCCAGCGCGGCTATGTCGCCACCACGATCGACGACATCGCCGGACGGGCAGGCGTTAGCCGCGCCACCGTCTTCAATTCCGTAGGGGGCAAGCCGGAGCTCTTGATCCGTGCCTATCAGGTTGCCGTGCGTGGTAGCGAGCCGGACACGCCGCTCGGCGAGCAGGAGCGCAGCCGGCGTATCCTCGCCGAGACCGACCCCCACGGTCTGCTCGCCGGCTACGCCGCGGTCGTCACCGAGGCGGGGCCGCGCATCGCACCCCTCTACGAGGCCGTTCGCGCCGCCGCTCACGCAGACGGCGAAGCCGCCGAGCTCTGGCGGCAGCTCACGGGCGAGCGCCGCTCCGGCGCCGGCCGCGTCGTTCGCGCGCTCAAGAAGCTCGGCCCGCTCCGCACCGGCCTCACGATCGACACGGCCACCGACCTTCTCTGGCTGCTCAACGACCCCGCCAACTACCACCTGCTCGTCGTCGAACGCCGCTGGCCGATCCGCCGCTACCGCGAGTGGCTCACCTACACCATGCAGACACAGCTGCTGCCGCCGGCGGCAGGCCGGCGCGCCTGACGGTTCGAGGTGGCTGGGGGAGCGGCTCTCAGCGGCTCGGGAGCGAGGCGAGATCTCCGGCACGCGGAGACGCGGTCGGATTCGGCGTGAATACAGTCGGGACGGTCAGATTCGAACTGACGACCCCCTGCTCCCAAAGC
>JBKPMQ010000359.1:0-12029 GCA_046732235.1 Actinomycetota bacterium | reverse complement strand
GCTCAGCGCCCTGCGAGCAGCGTCTCCTTCTCGGCGGCGAACTCGTCGTCCGAGATCGCGCCCCGGTCATGGAGCGACGCCAGCCGCTCGAGCGAGCCGTAGCGCGCCTCCGCCGCCGCCTCCGGCGTGCCCCCGCGGAGGCCGTGGTAGGCCGACCGCAGCCCGGCGCCGACCTGGCCGCCCAGGTCGCGCTCGGTCGCGTCGGGGAACTCGCGGGCGACCATCCGGCGCAGCGCCTCGATCCCGATGGCGCCGAGGACGCCGAGGACGATGATCATCACCGGGTCGCGGGTCGCGGGCACGGGCGCCCACACGAGCAGCAGCAGGAGCACCATGCCGTACACGCCGTATGCCACCGCCGGGTCGCGCAGGTAGGGGGTGAGCGCGTGCCGCAGGCGCGTCGCACGCCGCCCGGGCCCCGCGAACCACGTGCCCACCAGCAGCAGCAACGCGACAGTGCAGAGCGTGATGTTCGCGGCGGCGAGCCGCTCCGTCGCCAGGAACCAGACGTCGTGGCCGGCGGCGCGAACGTCGGGAACCTGCGTGAGCGAGTCCACGACCATGTCGCCGATCACCCGCCGCACGACGACCAGCACGAGACCGGCCGCGAGCATCCCGAACGCGACCGCGCGGAGCGTATGCCGACGGGCGCGGGAGATGTAGACGGCAACGGCGAAGACGACGAGCGCCAGCAGGCCGAGCGGCAGCGCGATGGCGCGCAGGATCTTCGTCCCGTCCTGGGCGATACGCAGCTGGTCCGATTGCAGCAGCACGAACCGCCCGGCGTCGGGCGGCAGTGGGACGGTTCGCCCGGTCCGCTGTGAGAACGTGGAGGCGAGCTGATCCACGAGCGGGCGCAGGTCGACCGCGACCTCGCCGTTTCCGGTCGTGAACGGCCCCGACCCGCCGTCGAGGATCCGCATCAGCTGCGCGTGGGAACGCACGTTGGCGTCGCGCCACAGCGACACCACACGGGGACGGGCCAGCCCTGCGGCGATGGCCCGCTGCGCGTACGGCTGGCCGGCGACGGCGACCGGTCCCGCCAGGCCGCGAGCCTGCTGCGGGAGCACCCTGGCGAGCTGCGCGGGCACGTCCACGTTCGCGTAGACCTGCTCCACGACGTACTCCGAGAGCGCGGTCCGCACGGTCGGCTTCTGGAGCGCGGCCGCGCTCGTGTCCGCCCATGTGTCCGAGTCGAGGAAGACCTTGTCGATCCAGGTCGCGAGCACCGCGACCCCGAGCATGAGCGACCCGATCGCCACCAGGACGGCGACCACCGCCTTCCGCGACCGGCTGTTCCCGGTCGACGGGGCAGCAGGCCCCTCCGGCGGCATCCCAGGCCGTGAATCCGCCGCCGTCGCTCGCTGGGCCCTCGTCACCGGCATCGGTCCCTCCCTCCGTCAGCGCCCGTACCGATCTTGGCCCTCGCGGCGGGACAAGCTGTCATCCACTTTGGGTGACCGGCTGCGAGCGCCGCGGTGACGAGCACGAGCGCCCGTGGTCGCCGCCCCTCACGGCCGCCTCAGTGCTCGGCGAGGACCTCGTGCACGACGATGCGGGCCGCCGCCTCCAACAGCGCCAGATGGGAGAACGCCTGCGGGAAGTTGCCCAGGTGGCGGCCGGTCTCCGCATCGAACTCCTCGGCGTACAGGCCCAGCGGTGACGCCACCCGGAACAGCCGCTCCATCAGGTCGCGCGCCCGCTGGACGTCGCCGATGATGGCGAGCGCCGACACGAGCCAGAACGAGCAGATCAGGAACGTCCCCTCCTTGCCCGAAAGGCCGTCGTCGGTCTCGTCCGTGCGGTAGCGCAGCACGAAGCCGTCCTCGGTCAGGTCGTCCGCGATCGCAAGGACGGTTGCGCGCAGACGCTTGTCGTCTGCGGGCAGGAACCCGAAGATGGCGGCGAGCAGGTTGGACGCGTCGAGCGAGTCGGTGTCGTAGTGCTGGCGCAGCACGCCGGCCTTCGTGAGCCCGTGCGCGAGGATGTCCTCGCGGATCTCCCCGGCGATCCCCCGCCAGCGCTCGCCCAGGTCGGGATCCCCGCGGATCTCGGCCAGCCTGGCCGCCCGGTCGAGGGCGACCCAGCACATGAGCTTCGACGAGACGTAGTGGCGCGGCTTGCCCCGCGCCTCCCAGATCCCCTGATCCGGCTTGCGCCAGACCTTGATCGCGCAGTCCGCCTGGCTCTGGACGATCGGCCACAGCCGCCGCGGCAGGCGCTCGCTCCGCCTGGTGTGCAGGAGGATCGAGTCGAGCACCGCCCCGAACACGTCATTTTGGCGCTGGTCGTACGCGCCGTTCCCGACCCGCACCGGCCGCGCACCCGCGTACCCGGAGAGGTCGTCCCGCGTGGTCTCGGTCAGATCGCGGCGCCCGTCGATCCCGTACATGATCTGCAGCGACCCGTCCTCGGTCGGCTCGAGATCGGCGACGAACTGCATGAACTCGTCCGCCTCCCAGTCGAGGTTGAGCCAGTGCAGCGCCTGCAGCGTGAACGTCGAATCGCGGATCCAGGTGTAGCGGTAGTCCCAGTTGCGCTCGCCGCCGGGGGTCTCCGGCAGCGACGTCGTCAGGGCGGCGACGGTCGCGCCGGTCGGCATGTACGTGAGCCCCTTGATCGCCAGCGCCGAGCGCTGCACCAGCTCGCCGAAGCGGTGGTCAGGGATGCGGGCCCGGCCGAGCCACGCGCGCCAGAACCGGCCCGTGGTGTCGATCCGGGCCGTCGCGTCGTCGACGCCGTCCGGCGTCTGCAGCCCCTCGGCCCAGGAGAGCGCGCAGTAGGCCCGGTCGCCGGCCTTGAGCACGTGCCGGCCGCGGATGCGGCTGCCCTCGACGCCGAGCGCGAGGTCGGAGGACAGGCGCATGGTCACTCCGGCACCGCTCGCCTCCGCCATGTGGCGGTCGCCGTCGAGGACGTTCCAGTCGGCCGCCGTCCGGCCGTAGTCGAACGCGGGCTCGCACACGACCTCCACCTCGACCTGGCCCTCGACGCACTCGATCGTCCGCACCAGCATGTGCTCGGCGTCGTCGTCCGCCGGCGGACGCGTGTGCGGCGTGATCTCGTCCTCGTGCCTACGCGGCCCCATGGTGAGGGCGTCGCGGACGACGACCCACCCCGAAGGGGTCTTCCAGGTCGTCCGCAGCACATTCGTCCCCGGCTCGTAGTTGCGCAGCGCCGGGTGCACGATGCCGTACGGCGCGAACCGGAAGAACCCGGCCTCGCGGTCGAGCAGGCTTCCGAACACGCTGGGCGCGTCGAAGGACGGGACGCACAGCCAGTCGACCGCCCCGTCCGGCGCGACCAGGGCGCCTGTATGGCAGTTCGACAGGAACGCGTACTCCGCGATGGGCGGGAACGGGGACGGTGCGGCGGCGCTCTGCACGCGGGGCTCGGGAGCCCGCTTGCGCCGCGTGGGTGTTCTGACAGCGCTCATTCATGCCTCCCGGGTCGTGCGACCACCCTGATGGCCGGCGGGGGGGAAGCTAGGTCGCCCGCGGCGTCTCTCCATCACCCCAACCGGACGATGCCGCAACCGCGCGGCCCGGCCAATCTTGGATCCCGAGAGGCTGCCCCCGTGCGGCCGAAACGCGACGAGCGGAGGAGCGTCACCACGAAGGACTTCATCGTCCAGCCGGATGCGATCGCAACGGAGAAGTCCGGGACTGGCCGCGGCCTCCGCGGCGCCGTCCTCAAGTCGTCGCTCTCGAAGGAGACGGAGGCCGAGCTGCAGGAGGCGCTGCACGGCTCCACCGTCCCGGTGGGAGCGTAACCGGTGCGATCGCCCAGCTCGGGCGCCGCCGGCCGGCTCTGCATGGTGACCTGCCCGTCACCCGCACGGCCGGCCTCTGCCGACGAGCACACCCGCTCGAGGGACCCCCTACGGCACGGTGCCCGGCATGCGCGGGGATGTCTCACGCGATGAGACGTCGTGCGGGCGATCGTCACCTGGCGGGCAGCCTCGGGCGGGGCTGCCCGCCGACGGGCACCTCGGGATGACTAATTCCCGCTAGCGTCTTGGAGGTTCGCGATCGCGGCCAGCGTGCCCTGGACGCGGGCCGCCTCACCGTCCCCCGCGCTCGCCGACGGGCCGAGCCGCTTCGCGATCAGGGCGATCGCCGCCTCGAGGTCCCCCGGCTCGACCGGGCCGCCATTTTCGGCGAGGCAGGCGTCGGTCACGCGCGCCAGGGACACCTCGTCCCGGGCCGCTCCCGCGCCCGCCGGGTCGGCGGCGATCTCGTGCGCGAGGCGGCTGATGCGGCGCGCGGCGCGCACGAGCGCCAGCACGGCCTCGGGCGTCTGCGCGTGCGAGCCCAGGTCGAACGCCTGGAGCTCGCGCTGGAGCGCGTGCACCTCGAAGGCGAGACCGCTCTGTGCGCTCATGGCATCGGGTCCGATTTTCGGTAACTGACGCGCTGACGGAGGGCTGGTCAGCTGGCATACCGTACCCTTCGCCGAGAGGCGGTGCTTCCCCCAAACGCGGTACTTGCGGGGACGAGAACCACCGGGCCTCATACCCGCCAGCGCGACAGGATATTCGCCTCCCTCCACCGGACGCCGCGATCGTTCGATCCGGGTGATGCGGCGCCACGGGCGAAACGCCACGCTCGGCTCACATCGCGTAGGAAGGGAGCGGGGAATGACGGCGAAGGCGGACTTCGACCAGGCGGAATGGGAGCTGATCGCAGAGGCCCCGACCACCGCCGGGATGATCGTCATCCGGGCCGAGGGCGGCGGGACGTTCCGCGAGACGATCGCGCTCGCACACGCGTACGCCGAGGCGCGCAAGCAGCACGGGCAGAGCGAGCTGCTGGACGAGATCGTGTCTTCGAAGCCGCAGTTCGACCGGCATCGCTACCGCACGAACGCCGATCTGCACGACGAGGGCCTGGCCCGCATCGGCGAAGCCGTGGCGGTGGTGCGAGAGAAATCCACGCCGCGGGAGGTGGACGACTACGGCTCGTTCCTGGTGACGCTCGCAGGGAGCGTCGCATCGGCACACGCCGAGCACGGGCAGGACATCAGCGCCGCCGAGCAGGCCGCACTCGACGAGATCCGCGACCGGATCGAGGACGCACGCCAATGAGCGCCAAGCAGGAGAAGCGCATCGCCGAATACGCCCGCCTCTTCCGGGTCAAGCCGGGCTCGAAGGTGAAGCTCGGCCGCGACTTCGACCCCGCGTTCAAGGCGGATGTCGTCCGCAAGAAGGACGGGGCCGAGCTGCTGCGGCGCGGGATCGCGCTGCTCGCCGACTACCAGGCCCGGCTGGCGGCACAGGACACCCACGGCGTGCTCGTCTGCCTCCAGGCGCTCGACGCAGGCGGCAAGGACGGGACGATCCGCCACGTCATGAGCGGCGTGAACCCGCAGGGGGTCGCCGTGCACAGCTTCAAGGTCCCCTCCGCGGAGGAGCTCGACCACGACTTCCTGTGGCGCTACGCGCGCCGCCTGCCGGAGCGGGGGCAGATCACGATCTTCAACCGCTCACACTACGAAGAGGTGGCCGTCGTCCGCGTCCACCCGGAGAACCTCGACCGCCAGAAGCTCCCGCCGGAGAGCAAGGGCCGGGGGATCTGGGCGCGGCGCTACCGCGAGATCAACGACTGGGAGCGCCACCTGACCGACAACGGATTCCGGATCGTGAAGCTCTTCCTGAACATTTCCAAGGAGGAGCAGCGCACCCGGTTCCTGAAGCGGCTCGACCTCCCGGAGAAGAACTGGAAGTTCTCGGCCCACGACATCGCCGAGCGCGAGCACTGGGACGACTACCAGGAGGCGTTCTCCCAGATGCTCTCGCACACGAGCACGAAGTGGGCGCCCTGGTACGTCATCCCGGCCGATCGCAAGTGGTTCGCCCGGATCGCCGCGGCCGCCGTGCTCGCGAACACGCTGATCGACATCGACCCGCGGTACCCGACGGTGAGCGCCGCCGCGCGCAAGGACCTGGCGGATGTGCGGGAGGTGCTCGTCGCGCAGGCGCCCAGGGGGGCGGCCGCCGACCCGTTCCAGGAGAAGCGCTCCCGGGATCGCACGAAAGCGAAGGGGCGGGAGGAGGCGCAGGAGACCGAGCTCGTCGTCGCGGGCGCCGCCGACGGCAAGGTGGAGACGTCGTGACCCCAGCGGCGATCCAGGAGCCGCCGGCGCCGCCCGCGGACGCTGCCGGACGCTGGTATGCCCGCGACGCGGGCGCAGCCGCCAGGGAGCTGGGCGTCGAGCCGGCGCAGGGGTTATCGACAGCCGAGGCCGCCGCGCGGCTCGAGCACGACGGCCCCAACGCGCTCCCGACCGAGAAGCCGAAGCCCGGGTGGCGCCGGTTCGTGGACGAGTACACGAGCTACATGCAGATCATCCTGGTCGGCGCGGCCGTGGTCTCCCTCGTCATCAAGGAGTGGAGCACCGCCGTGATCCTGGTCGCGATCACGCTCCTCAACGCCGTGGTCGGCCTGCGCCAGGAGGGCAAGGCGGAGAGCGCCATGAACTCCCTCAAGTCGATGATGAAGGAGACCGCCCGGGTGCGCCGCGACGGCAAGGAGGCGGAGATCCCGGCCGACCAGCTCGTCCCCGGGGACGTCGTCCTGCTCGCCGCCGGCGACCAGGTGCCGGCCGACGGCCGCCTGATCTCGGCGAGCTCGCTCCAGATCGACGAGTCGGCGCTGACCGGCGAGAGCGCGCCCGTGGCGAAGGCCGCAGACACGCTTGCCGACGACGAGCGCGCGCCGGGCGACCAGACCAACATGGCCTTCATGCACACGCCGGTGACGCACGGCAGCGGCGCGATGATCGTGACGGCGACGGGCGGCCGCACGCAGGTCGGCCGCATCGCCCACATGCTGGAGTCGACGGCCCGCGAAGAGACGCCGCTCACGAGGCAGATGAACACCCTCACGCTGTGGATCGCGGGCGCGGCGGGCGTGACCATGGTGATCATGTTCGCGCTCGGCGCGAACCGCGGCGACCCGTGGCGGGAGCTGTTCGTCACGGCCGTCGCCCTGGCGATCTCGGCGATCCCGGAGGCGCTGCCGACGGTCGTCCAGGTGGTGCTCTCGCTGGGGAGCGTCGACCTGGCCGGCCGCAACGCCATCGTGAAGGAGCTGCCGTCGGTCGAGACGCTCGGGTTCACGTCTGCGATCAACTCCGACAAGACCGGCACGCTGACGATGAACCAGATGACGGCGGTGGAGGTGGTCGACGCCACCGACCGCTACACGATCTCCGGCATCGGGTACGGCCTCGACGGGCAGGTGCACCATGCTGCCGGCAAGGCCCGGAGCATCGAGGAGGCGATCCTCCCCTATGTCATCGCCAACGACGCCCGGCTCGAGTCCGGCAAGGTCGTCGGCGATCCGACGGAGGGCGCGCTGCTCGTGCTGGCGCACAAGGCCGGCCTCGACATCGAGGCCACCCGGGACGACCGGCCGCGCCTGGCCACCCTCCCGTTCGACCCGAACTACAAGCTCATGGCGACGTTCAACCGCGAGACCGACGGCGCCGGCAGGGAGGTCGTGCGCATGTACGTGAAGGGCGCCGGGCCGGCCGTGCTCCAGCGGGCCGCATCGGCCCTCTCCGACGGCGGGGCCGTCCCCTGGGACAGCGAGCTCGAGCAGCGGGCGGACGAGAACGTCACCCGGATGGAGGGCGACGGGCTGCGGGTCATGGCGGCCGCCGTGCGCGACATCGACCCGAAGGGCTTCGATCCCGACGGCGACCTGCTGGCCCACGTCACCGACCTCGAGATCACGAGCCTCGTCGGCATGCTCGACCCGCCGCGCGACGAGTCCAGGCAGGCAGTGGCGGATGCCGAGGCGGCGCACATCCGCGTGCGCATGGTGACCGGCGACGACGTGGTCACCGGCGCCGCGATCGCGGAGCAGCTCGGGATCCAGGGTGAGGCGATCCTGGGCGCCGACTTCGCCGCCCTCTCCGAGGAGGAGCGGATGGAGCGGATCGAGACGATCGGCGTCGTCGGCCGGGTCGCGCCGGAGCACAAGGTGCTCCTTGCCGAGACGCTCAAGGCCAGGGGCGAGGTCGTCGCCATGACCGGCGACGGGGTGAACGACGCGCCGGCGATCAAGGCCGCCGACATCGGCATCGCCATGGGGAGCGGCACCGAGGTGGCCAAGAACGCGTCTCGGATGATCCTCTCGGACGACAACTTCGCGACGATCGTCTTCGCCGTCGAGCAGGGCCGCAAGCTCTACGACAATCTGAACAAGTACATCCGGTTCGTCCTCGTGATGCTGGTGGCGTTCGTGCTGACGTTCCTGGGCGCGAGCCTCTTCAACATCGCTTCCGGCGAGCCCTTCACCGCGCCGCAGGTGCTGTGGATCCACTTCCTTATCAGTGCGCCGTTCGGCGTCGCGCTCGGATTCGACGAGGAGACCCCCGGCCTGATGCGGCTGCGCCCGCGCGAGCGCGGGGAGTCGATCCTGACCCTGCCGGTGAAGCTCACGGCCGGGCTGGTCGGGCTGTTCATGGCGGTCGGGTCGCTGCTCGTGTTCGAGCTTGGCACCCACCACTACTCGAGCGTCGGCATCGGCAACTCGATGGCGTTCACCGCGTTCGCGCTCATGCTGGTGGCGGCGGCGTTCGAGTGCCGCAGCGAGATGAGCAGCATCCTCACCACCGACACGTTCAACAGCCGGCGGATGAACATGATCGCCGCCGTCGAGGTGATCGGCGCCGTCCTCGCCACCGGCTGGAACTTCCTCAACCGTCTGCTCGGGACAGAGCAGCTGACAACCCAGCAGTTCGGCGTGGCCCTGACCTGCGCGCTCGTCCTGATCGTCGCGTGGGAGGCGGCGAAGGCGGTCGCGCGTCACCGGATCAGGGAGCGCGCCGACGTGTTGCCGGTCGCCGGGGATGGCGTCGCGGCATGACGGCCCAATAGGGGTGGTGGCCGGCGCGGCGCGGGGCGCGGCGTCCATCCCGGCGCGTGCGGCCGCGAACGTCTGCCGCGACCGGCTGGAGGACGTGGCCGAGGCGGTGCTGGCCGCGCCCGGCACCGCGCGGGCGGTCGACCGGGCCCTGTCGGGACCGCTGGTCGAGGAGATCGTCCGCTCGGCGGTGCGGAACCGCGTCCTGCCGCGGATGCTCTCGGAGCTGGCGGCGGAGGGCGCGCTCGACGAGCTCCTGAGCGGCGCGCTGGAGAGCCGGAAGACGAAAAGCCTGGTTGATCGGATCGTCGCCAGCGACGAGATGCAGCGCGCCCTGCGCGACGTCATGACGTCCCCGGAGGTGCGGCGCGCCCTCGTCGCCCAGACCGCCGGGTTCTCCGAGGAGGTGGCCGCCGGGCTGCGCGGCCACGCCGCCCGGCTGGACGAGCGAGCAGATCGCCGGGCCGAGCGGCCGGCCGCGTACGCCGGGATCGGCTCGCGCGCGCTCGCGTTCGCGGCCGACGCCGTCCTCTGCGCCGGGCTCTTCGTCTCGATCGCCGGCGTCGCCGCCCTGGCCGGATGGATGGTCGGCGGCCTGCGCCCCGAGTGGCTCGTCGGGCTCCTCGGGACCGCCGGACTGACCATCCTCAGCGCGTGCTACTTCGTGTTCTTCTGGAGCACGGCCGGGCGGACGCCGGGCATGCACCTGCTCCACCTGCGGGTCGCCGTCGCGGACTCGGGCCGTCCACCCTCGGCCGCCCGCTCCCTGGTGCGGCTGGGCGGGCTCGCCGTGGCGATCGCCCCGCTGTTCGCCGGCTTCCTGCCCGTCCTGGTCGACCGCCGCCGCCGCGGCCTCGCGGACATGGTGGCCGGGACGGTCGTGGTCTACGGCTCGGTGCCCGGCGAGACGGCGCCCACCGCGGCCGCCTCGGCGCCGGCCCCGTCCGCGCGCTGACCGAACGCGGCGATCGCCGCCTCCACGGTGGGGTAGAAGTGGTTCGGGTCGATGGTGCGCGTGAGCTCGTACCGCTCGATCTTGCGCCGCACGGGATCCTTCATCTCGGCGAAGGCCAGCGAGACGCCTTTCGCATTCAGCGACTCGTCCAGCCCCTGGAGCATGTCGGACGCCGTCGTGTCGACGTCCGTGATCGGCTCGGCAGCGACGACGATCCACGCGGGAGGCGGGTCGGCGGCCGCGAGGAGCATCACCTGGTCGCGGAAGGTGCGGGCGTTCGCGAAGAAGAGCGGCGCGTCGAACCGGAACACCACCAGGCCCGGGATCTGCTCCGCCTCGGGATAGCTGCGGACGTCGTGCCAGCCGGGGAGGGTCGGCACCCGCCCGAGCACGGTCTGGTACGGCCACCACGCCCGCCGGAACACGTTCGCAACCGACAGCGCGACGGCGACGACGATCCCGGGCAGGACGCCGAGCAGGGCCACGCCGAGGAATGCGGCGATCGAGAGCCCGCACTCCGTGCGCCGCTGCCGCCACAGCCGCACGACGCCGGGGATGTCCGCCAGCGAGAGCGACGCGACGATCACGACGGCGGCGAGCGTCGGCTGGGGCAGGTCGCGGAGCAGCCCCGGGAAGGCGAGCAGCATCGTCGCGATGGCGACCGCGCCGACGAGGCCGGTGACCTGCGTTTTCGCGCCCGCCTGCTCGGCGACCGCCGTGCGCGAGCCGCTCGTGCTCACCGGAAAGCCCTGGAACAGCCCCGCGGCGATGTTCGCGGCGCCCACGCCGAGCATCTCCCGGTTCCCGTCGATCTCCTTGCCGCTCCGGCCGGCGAACGCGGACGCGGTGGCGATCGTGTCGGCCAGCGAGACCAGCACGATGCCGAACGCCCCGCCGACCAGGAGCGGGATGTCGGACGCATGCACATCGGGAACCGTGAGCGGCGGAAACCCCTGCGGGAGTGGCCCGACGAGGTCGACGCCGTGGTCCTCGAGGCCGAACGCGTAGGCGGCGGCGATCGACACCACCACGGCGGCGAGCACGCTCGGGATCTTGCGCCAGAACCGCTGCAGCACGAGCATCACGCCCAGCGCGGCGAGCCCCACCCCCAGGGCGGCCGTCACCGTCTCGCCGTCGGCGACGCCGTGCACGAACGCGCGGGCCTCGGCGATGACGCCGCTCGCGTCGGTCGAGAACCCGAACAGCTTCGGCAGCTGGCCGATCAGGATCGTGACGGCCAGCCCGTTCATGTAGCCGATCATGGTGGGCTTCGACAGGAGGTCGGCGACGAAGCCGAGGCGGGCCATGGCCCCGAGCGACGTGATCGCGCCGACGAGCAGGCCCAGCATCGACGCGAGCGCGATCGCCCGCTCGGGATCGCCCTGCGCGCCGGCGATCGGCAGGATGACGGCGGCGATCATCGGCCCGAGCGACGAGTCCGGGCCGAGCACGAGGACGGGCGACGGCCCGAACACCGCGTAGCCGGCGAGGCACAGGATCGAGGTGTAGAGGCCGGTGATCGCCGGCAGCCCGGCCAATTCCGCGTACGCCATGCCCTGGGGCACGAGCAGCGTGGAAAGGACGAGCCCCGCGACCAGGTCGCGTGGCAGCCACCCCGCGTGGTACTCCGCCACCATCTGCAGCCCGGGCACGTGCCGGACGTTCGACCGGGTGGCACCCGGCCGGGATCTCGTCGCCACCGCTCACCTCTCGAGTGGTTTCACGCCCGACTCTCTTCGCGCCCGCGGTGAGCCGCATCGTCCATTCGGGATCACCGTGCGGACCGGGCCGCGCGGCTCATCCCGTTGGGACGACGCGAGGGTCGCCGGGGCGGGCGACCATCGCCCGCATGAGGACGTACGGCACGTCGAGCGTCCGGCTCGCGGCGCTCGCCGCGCTCGCCGCTGCCGCCCTGGCGGTGGTGCTGCTTGCCGTCACGCTCTTGACGAGCCCGCTCGGCGCGATCGTCGGGGCGGCGTCGCTGTGTGTGGCCGCGGCGTGTGGATGGCTCGCGCTCACGCGCTCGGGAGCCGTGCGGGCCCTCGCCCTGGCCGGCGCGGGCGTTGCGACGTTCGCGGCGGTGATCGCGCTCGCGTCGATGCTGGGCCTGCTCGTCGGCGCGATCACGTCGCTCGGGGCCATGGCCCGCCTCGGCTTCGTCGCCGACCTCCTGTCGAAGCCCACCATGATCGGCTACATGA
>JBKPMQ010000358.1:0-4493 GCA_046732235.1 Actinomycetota bacterium | reverse complement strand
CTTCCTGGGCGACCGCGCCGCGTTCGCCGCCAACCTGAGGAAGCTCGACCGGCTCGCCACCAGCGACGACGACCACACCGCCCTGCGCAAGATCCACGCCGCGGTCGCGAGAGCGGAGGCGATCGACACGAAGATGTTCTCGCTCCTCGCCGCGGGCCGTCACGCCCAGGCCACCGCGCTTTTGAACAGCGAGGCGGACGCCGCCAGCGACGGCATCGTCGAGGCGCTCAGCGCCTACCAGGCCTCCCTGCGGGCGTCCGAGCAGCACCTCGCATCCTCGGCCGACTCGACCGCCACGACCGTGCGCTGGGCCGTCGTCCTGTTCGCGCTCGTCGAGGTCGCGGTCGCAGCCGCCCTCGCGGTCGTCCTCACGCGCCGGATCTCCGGCGGCACCCGCCAGATCCTGCGCGCCGCCGAGGGCATCTCCCGCGGCGACCTCGACCAGCACGTCGAGAGCACGAGCCGCGATGAGATCGGCGAGACGTCGCGCGCCTTCCAGCAGATGGTCCGCTACCTCCAGGAGCTGGCCGACTCGGTCACCCGCGTCGCCCAGGGCGACCTGACGGTGACGGTCGAGCCGAAGTCCGACCACGACGTGCTCGGCGCCGCGGTCGCCGGGATGGTCGAGGCCCTGCGCGGGATCATCTCCCAGGTCACGAACGCGGCGACCGAGATGAGCGCCGCCTCCCAGGAGCTGACCGCCACATCGAGCGAGACAAGCCGCGCGGTCGACGAGATCACGCGCGCCGTCCAGGAGGTGGCCGAGGGCGCCGAGCGCCAGGTGCAGATGGTGCAGACCGCGCGCGACCTGGCCGCCGAGTCCGCCGGCGCCGCCGAGCAGGCGAGCACGGTCGCGGCCGAGGGCATCGGCGCCGCCGAGCAGGCCACGGACGCGATGGGCGTGGTCAAGCGCTCCTCCGCCGAGGTCGTCGAGGCGATCGGCGAGCTCGCGACCCGCTCCGATCGCATCGGCGGCATCGTCGAGACGATCACCGCCATCGCCGGCCAGACCAACCTGCTGGCGCTGAACGCGGCCATCGAGGCCGCCCGCGCAGGCGAGCAGGGCCGCGGCTTCGCCGTCGTCGCCGAGGAGGTGCGCAAGCTGGCCGAGGAGTCGCGCCGCGCGGCCGAGCAGATCGCCACCCTCGTCGGCGAGATCCAGGTCGAGACCAAGCGCACCGTCGGCGCCGTCACCGAGGGCGCCGCGCGCAGCGACGACGGCGCCACGATCGTCGCCGAGACGCGGGTCGCATTCGGCCAGATCGGCGTCGCCGTCGAAGACATGTCGCACCGGATGGAGCGGATCGCCGTCTCCTCGGCCGAGGTCGCGACCGTCGCCGAGCAGTCCTCGGCCGCCACCCAGCAGGTGTCGGCGTCCGCGGAGCAGACGAACGCCGCCGTCCAGCAGATCAGCGCCTCGTCGCAGCAGCTGGCCGCGACGGCGCAGAGCCTCGAGCGGCTCGTCTCGCACTTCCGCCTAGATGGTTGATCGGTAAGTCCGTGATGTCCTGGGCGGCTGCGAACCAAGCAGCGCAAGGACGCAGGGAGCGGTCATACCGGGTTGTATGGGCGCGACCGAGGACGCGGCGATGCGCCGGTTCGCAGTCGCAGCGCCACCAACGCAGCGCCTGACCACCCACCGTCCGTGCGTCCAGACGCGCACGACTTACCGATCAACCATCTGACTGACGCCGGCGCGCATAGGATTCGCTCTCCGGTTCCGGGCAACACGGAGGGGAACGATGGCCGAGGCCTGCACGCACACCGATCGGATCGAGCGCACCGAGCTTCCTGACGCGATCGCCGGATGCGAGGACTGCCTGGCGAGCGGCGGGCGCTGGCTGCACCTGCGCATGTGCGCCACCTGCGGCCACATCGGCTGCTGCGACTCGTCCCCCAACCGCCACGCCACGGCCCACGTGCACGCGACCGGCCACCCGATCATCCGCTCCGCGGAGCCGGGCGAGGACTGGTTCTGGTGCTATGAGGACGAGGTGGCGTTCACGGTGTCTTCGCCGGCGGGCGGGTCGTCATGAGCACTCCGGCGGGCGCCCCGGACGGGGCGCGGCCGGTGCTGCTGGCGGTCGACGACGAGCCCTCGGTGGCGCGGGCGGTCGAGCGCGACCTGCGCCGCCGCTACGGGCGCGACTTCCGCGTCCTGCGCGCCGAGAGCGGCGAGGACGCCCTGACCGCGGTGCGCGAGTCCAAGCTGCGCGGCGCGAAGGTCGCGCTCCTGCTGGCCGACCAGCGCATGCCGGAGATGTCGGGCGTCGAGTTCCTGGAGGAGGCGATCCGGCTCGCCCCGGAGGCGAAGCGCGTCCTCCTGACGGCCTACGCCGACACCCAGGCCGCGATCGACGCCATCAACCGCGTCTCGCTCGACCACTACCTGCTGAAGCCGTGGGATCCGCCCGACGACCAGCTCTACCCGGTCGTCGACGACCTGCTCGACGCGTGGCGGGCCGAGGCCCCGGACGACGCCGACCGCATCCGCGTGGTCGGCCACCGCTGGTCGCGCGAGTCGCACGAGGCGCGCGACTTCCTGGCTCGGAACCAGGTGCCGTACCGCTGGCTCGACGTCGAGCGCGACGACGAGGGCCGGCGGCTGCTGGCGGCGGCCGACGGCGACGCCGTGCTGCCGCTGGTGCTGTTCCCCGACGGTGACGCGCTGTACGGGCCGACCGTGTCGGAGCTGGCCGAACGCTCGGGCGTGCGGCGGCGGGCCGAGCTCGAGTTCTACGACCTCGTCATCGTCGGCGGCGGGCCGGCCGGGCTGGCCGCGGCCGTCTACGGCGCGTCGGAGGGCCTCCGCACGGCGCTGATCGAGCGGGAGGCACCCGGCGGCCAGGCGGGCCAGAGCTCGCGGATCGAGAACTATCTCGGCTTTCCCGTCGGGCTCTCCGGCGCCGATCTGGCCCGGCGGGCGACGGCGCAGGCGCAGCGCTTCGGCGCCGAGCTCCTCACCGTTCAGGAGGTGACCGCGGTCGAGGAGCGCGGGCCGGCGCGGCTCGTCCAGCTGGCCGGCCACGACCAGCTGGGGGCGAAGGCGATCATCATCGCGACCGGCGTCGACTACCGCCGGCTCGAGGCGCCGGGCATCGACGAGCTCTCCGGCCGGGGGGTCTACTACGGCGGCTCCCGCAGCGAGGGCGTCTCCTGCCGCGACGAGCACGTCGTGGTCGTCGGCGGGGCCAACTCGGCCGGACAGGCGGCGATCTACTTCGCGGGCTACGCCCGGCGGGTCACGATCCTCTACCGCGGCGCCAGCCTCGGAAAGAGCATGTCCCAGTACCTGATCGACACGATCGAGGCCACGCCGAACATCGACGTCCGCCTCCACGGCGAGGTGGCGGCGGCGCACGGGGCCGACTCGCTCGAGCGGATCACGGTCCGCGACACGGTGACCGGGTCGACGGAGGACGTCGACCTGGCGGCGATGTTCGTCTTCATCGGCGCCCGCCCGCAGACGGGCTGGCTGCCGGACGGCGTCGCCCGCGATCCGCGCGGGTTCGTCCTCGCCGGCTCCGAGGTGCTGCGCGAGGAGGTGCGGCCGCGCTGGCGGCTCGACCGCGACCCGTACCTGCTCGAGACGAGCATGCCGGGCGTCTTCGTCGCCGGCGACGTCCGCAGCGAGTCCATGAAGCGGGTCGCCTCGGCCGTCGGTGAGGGGTCCATGGCCGTCCACTTCGTGCACGAGTATCTGGCAGCCGCCGTATGACGACGCTCGAGGTGCTGGAGGGGCTCGACCTGTTCGAGGGCGTCGAGCGGCCGGTGCTCGAGGACTTCGCCGCCAAGGCCGTCCCCGACCGGCTCGCCGTCGGCGACGAGCTCTTCACCGAGGGCAAGCCGCTCGAGCGCTTCTCCGTCGTCGTCACCGGCCGGATCGAGTGGTCGCGCTCCATCAACGGCGTCGACGTGATCCTGAGCCAGCGCGAGGGGCCGACGTACGCCGGCGCGTCGAACGTGCTCACCGGCGACCCGCCGGTCGCGAGCGGCCGGGCGGTCACCGAGGTCGAGCTCCTGACGTGGGACGTGCCGACGTTCCGGGCCTTCCTGCGCGAGGCGCCGACCGCCATGAAGACGACGGTGCGCCTGATCGCGCCGATCGCCCAGGCCGCCGACGCGCTCGTGCGCCAGCAGGAGAAGCTCGCGGCGCTCGGGACGCTCTCGGCGGGCCTCGCCCACGAGCTGAACAACCCGGCCGCCGCCGCCCGCCGCACCGCGAGCGAGCTGGGCGAGGCGCTCGCGACCCTCCAGGACACGGTGCACCAGTTCGTCTCGAGCGGCGTCGAGCGGGAGGACGCGGGCCGGCTGGTGGCGCTCCAGCAGGCGGCGCTCGCGCGGGCCGGCGAGGGCGAGAGCGGCGTCGCCGCCGCCGACCGCGAGGACCGGCTGGCCGGCCAGCTCGACGACATGGGCCAGGAGGGCTGGCGGCTGGCCGAGCCGCTGGCGCGCGCCTGTGTCGACGAGGCGTGGCTCGAGCAGGTGCAGGC
>JBKPMQ010000357.1:0-3777 GCA_046732235.1 Actinomycetota bacterium | reverse complement strand
GCGGCGGCCGTGCTCACTGCGTTGACGAGCGCCTCGTAGGCGGGCGGGGCTGTCGCCGTGCCCCACAGCATCCGCGGCCGCCGGGACGGGCCCGGCGCGATCGAATCGACGGTGAGCTCGATCGGCGCGTGGTGGACGCAGGCGTCGGCGAGGGCGCTCGTGAGGGCGGGGACGGCGTCCGGGTCGACGTCGCCGAGGAAGTGGATCGTCACGTGCACGTTTTCGGCGGGCGTCGGCCGCAGCTCGGGCGGCGCGAGCGCCGCTGCGGCCTCGGCGAGCTCCCGCGCGAGCGCCGGCGGCGGGATGGCGGCAACGAACAGGCGCACGGTCATCCGAGCGTAGCCGACGCCCGAACTGCGCGAAGCCGGGGAGGCCCTACCCCCCTTCCGGGGGACGTCCCAACTCGAACGCCGTTGAAAAATCCCTGCTCCTGGGGGAATTCGCCTCCATAACCCCCAATCTCACCCGAGGAGCCATCATGCCCGCCGACCCCATCACGCCGACGACCAACACCGACACCCTGGCCCAGCTCCGCGACGCCTACCGCACCGCCCGCGCGGCGCTGGGCCGCCTCTCCCTCGAGGGCTGGCTCGCCGTGGCCTGCGTCTTTGTGGTCATGTGGGCGATCGGGTGGCTGTAGGGGAGGTGGTCAGGCGCGCGGCCTGGGCGCGTGGGCGCGGTTGGGCGCGTGGGGGGACGCGCCACTTGGCGGTAGTCACTGACGACAGGGGCCGGCTGGGTCAGCCGCCCGCCATGACGTCGGCGAACCGTGGATCGGCCCGGAGCGGCTCGAGATCGGGATCGTCGCCGGCGTGCTCCACGAGGGCGGGGCGCAGGCGGAGCGCCTCGCCGAGGTGCAGGAACGCGGCGTCGCTCTGACCGAGCTTCGCTTCGGCGCAGGCGAGGTTGTAGAGCACCGACTCGCGGTCCTCGTAGCGGTCGAGCCCGGCCAGCAGCAGGTCGCGCGCCTCGGCGTGGCGCCTGGCATCGAGGAGGGCGATCGCGTCGCGGTTCAGCTCCCACGAGCGCGGGCGGAAGGCGGCGCCGGCCGTTGCGCCGACCGTGACGACCGTCGTGTCCGCCTCGACGGCGACCGCCGACCGGGAAACGGCCGGGTCGCGGACGAACAGGATCTCACCGAGGGGCGCGTCGACCACGTCGTCGCCCACGGTGAACCGCGCGTGCCCGGACGTGACCAGGAAGAGCTCCTCGTGCCCCGACGGGGCCTCGTCGTGCGCGGGGATCAGCGTCGCGCCGGGCTCGTGCGCGGTCCACGCGTTGATGCCGAAGGCGCGCACGTCCAGCGCCGCCCGGATCGGGGCCCACCCGTCTGCGCGCTCGAGGTCGCCGAGACGCGCGGTCTGATACGCCTGCGTCGCCACGCAGGAGCGGATGGTACCGCCGGGTCAGGCGGCGCGGACGACCGGGCGACGGCCGTCGAGCTCCCGCAGCAGCTCGGCCAGCTTGATCTCCAGGTCGTTCGGCGTGCGCACGGGGTAGCCGGACTGCCACTGTCCGCTCGTCTCCGTCACCCGCACGCAGTACATCAGGTTCTGGATGTCGCGTTTGTCGAGCATCGTCACTCCACCTCGGCGTTCGACACCGCGGGTGGCATCCCCTGCTTGCGGTATATCGCCGAATGACCGGGTATATTCCCCGCGCCATGCTGAAGGTCTTGATCGCCGGACTGCTCGGCACCGTCGCGGGCATCGCCGTGATGGTGGTCGTCATCGTCGTCGCAGGCGGCTCGACCGACAACGCGAGCAGCGTCGGCCTCAACCCGTCGGTGTCCACCGCGGCCCTCTCCGCTCCCGCGCCCTCGGCGCCCATGTCGACGCCCGGCGGGGGCAGCGGCGGGAGCTCGAACGGCGCGGCCGGGGACGCGAACGCGGGCAAGGAGGTCTTCGCGTCCAGCGGCTGCGGCAGCTGCCATACGCTCGCCGCCGCCGGCGCGTCGGGCACGATCGGCCCCGACCTCGACAAGATCTCCGGCGACGCGCAGAAGGCGGGCATGCCGCTCACGGCCTTCATCAAGGAGTCGATCACCGATCCGGCCGCGTTCACCGCGTCCGGCGGCCCGTGGACGACGCCCATGCCGGACACCTTCGGCTCGTCGCTCAGCTCGACGCAGATCGACGACCTGGTCGCGCTGATCGAGTCCAGCCAGTCCTCGTAGAGGCGGGATGGGATGACGGTCGCCTCCGAGCCCGGCGTTCGCACCGGCGCCGCCGCGCTCGTTGCGGCCCTCGAGGCGCACGGCGTCGAGGTCGTGTTCGGCCTTCCGGGCATCCATGCCCTCCCGATCTGGGACGCGCTGATCCCCTCGCCGATCCGGCGCATCGTCGTCCGCCACGAGCAGGCGGCCGGCTTCGGCGCCGTCGGGTACGCCCGCACCGGCGACCGGCCCGGCGTCTACCTGACCAGCACCGGCCCCGGCGCGTTCAACTCCCTGGCGGCCCTCTCAGAGGCTGACGCATCGAGCGCCCCGGTGCTCCACCTGACCTCTCAGATCCCGACCCACCTCGTCGGAGCCGGCCGCGGCTACCTGCACGAGAGCCGGGGCCAGTCGCAGGCCTTCGCGGCGGTGTCGCGGTTCCACGCCCGGCCGACCTCGCCGGAGGCGCTCGTCGAGGCGGTCGACGAGGCGTTCCGGCACATGGCGCTCGATCCCGGTCCGGCCACGATCGAGGTCGCGACCGACGTGATGGCGACGGGGGCTACGTCGTCCTCCCCCCGCGTGTCCCGCGTGTCGCTGCCCGCGCCTGACCCGGAGGCGGTGGCCCGCGCCCGCGCGCTGATCGACGCCGCGGAAGCGCCGCTCATCTGGGCCGGCGGCGGGACGCGCCGTGCCGCTGGCGACGTGCGGAAGCTGGCGGAGCTCCTCGACGCGCCGGTCCTCACGACCTATAACGGCAAGGGCGCGCTCCCGACCGGCCATCCCCTGCATGCGGGCTCGTCGATCGAGGAGCCGTCGATGCGCCAATTGGTCGCGCGCTCCGACCTCGTGCTCGCGCTCGGCACCCGCTTCTCCCAGGAGGCGACCGCCGACTGGGGCCTGCCGATGCCGGCGACGGTCGTCCAGGTCGACCTCGACCCGGGCCGGTTCGGGCGCACGTTCCCGGTCGCGGAAGGGATCGTCGCCGACGTCGGCCTGTTCTGCCGGGCGCTGCTCGCGGACCCGCCGTCGGCCGGCGGCCGTGACGGCGAGGCGGCCGTGCGCGCCGCGCTGCAGGGCCGCTCCTCCGAGGTGGGGGCGCAGGGCGCCGACGCCGAGGTGGAGCTCATGCGCGTCCTCCACGACGCGCTGCCCGAGGATGCGATCGTCGTCGCCGATATGACGATCGCCGCGTACTGGGCGGCGCTCTACCTCGACGCGAAACGGCCGGGCGCGTTCGTGTACCCATCCTCCGGCGCGCTCGGCTGCGGCATCCCGCTCGCGCTCGGGACGGTGGCCGCGAACCCCGACCGCCCGACCGTCGCCCTGTGCGGGGACGGCGGCTTCCTGATGGCGGGGCACGAGCTCCTGACGGCGCGAGCCGAGGGGCTGCCGCTGATCGCGCTCGTGGTGAACGACTCGGCCTACGGAATCCTGCGCAACTACCAGGAGACGATGTTCGGGCGCACCGTCGCCGTCGAGCTGAACGCGCCCGACTTCGAGGGCCTCGCCCGCGCCTGCGGCGTGCGCTACCTGCGCGCCGACGGGGTTGGCGGCCTCGCTGCCGCGCTCGCCGACGCCGTGGCCGACCGCTCCGGGCCGGCGCTGGTCGAGCTGGAGAC
>JBKPMQ010000356.1:0-3550 GCA_046732235.1 Actinomycetota bacterium | reverse complement strand
CGTGGGTACCGCATGTGAGCCGTGCCCTCAACTGCTGGCAGGTTGCGCCGGTACCCTCCCCGCGGTGAGCGGTCAGTCCGGCACCTCCTGGCTCGGAGGCCCGTCCGCCGACCTGGTTCGCGATGCCGTGCGGTGCGTGGCCCCGCGCCTGTCCGGCGAGGTGCGGCTCAACGACATGCTTCTGAGCAGCAATCCGTTCTGGCAGCGAGGGACGGCCTGGCTTGGCACGCAGCACGTCGTCAAGTTCGCATGGTCGGAAGCCGCTGGGACGGAGCTGGATCGCGAGCGGCGCGTGCTCCTCGCGCTGGCCGGGACGCCGTTTCGCCGCTGGCTGCCGCCGATCGAGACGACCGCCGAGCGACCGGTCATGATCATCGCGCGCCGCGTCGAGGGCACGCCTTACACAGGTGCCGTGCCCCACGACGGGGCGACCGCGGACGCGGTGGCCGAGGGGTTGGCGCAGGCGTTCGCGACCCTCCACGACCCGGCGGTGCTCGCGGCTGTGACGCGGGCCGCCGCAGACCTGCCGCCGCCGACGCCGCAGGCAGAGACGGACACGATCCGCGACCGCCTGCACCGGTTCGCAAGTCCGGCGCATGTGCCGCAGATCCACCGCTGGTGCGACTGGGTCGATGAGGTGCAGGCCGGCCGGGCCGGCGAGCGCGTGCTGCTCCATGGTGACGTCCACGGGCATAACCTGCTCGTCGACGCGGGCGGCCTGCGGTGCGTGCTCGACTACGGCGACGTTTCGGCCGGCGATCACCACTTCGACTTCCGCTACCTGCCCGCGATCGACCGGACGATCGGCTTCTTCTGCCACGCGGCGGAGGAGTACGAGCGTCGAACCGGCCGGGCAGTCGAGCCGGGGCCGGTGCTCGCGTGGCACATCCGCACCGTGCTCGGCGACGCGCTCTGGCGCTCGGAGGCCCGGGTGTCATTGCCCGGCGGTGGAACGCCTGACCGGTGGATCGAGGAGCTCGAGGAACGGATCGTCCAGCTGGCCGCATGGCGGCGGTTTGACTCTCCTTAGGCTCCTGTCCGTCCTTCACCCGTTTGGGCGCCCCGCGAAGATGACGGCCGATCCTGGATGAGCGAGAGGGTGTTCCCGTTCGGGTCGGCGACGAGGGCCCTGGTGACCCATCCGTTGTCGGTGGGCGGCATCAGCACCTGGCCGCCGAGCTCGGTGACTCGGGCCACCACCGTGTCGAGGTCGGCCACGGTGACTCCCAGGGTGATCCGGCTGTCAGGGGATTCGACGATCGCACCGTCGGGCCCACCTTCGGGACGCACCAGCGTGTAGCCGGGTCCCTGGCTGTCCGTCGGCCAGTCCAGCAGGTCGCGGTAGAACGCGACCAGGGACCCATCGTCAGGTCCGAGGATCTCGAAGTGCGCGAGTCTCGCGGTCATGGCTGCTCCTTGGGTGGTGGTGGTGGTGGACTGAGGGCTTCGCCGAGGGCATCGAGCACCGCCTCGACCCGGGATGGAACGGCCCGGTAGCGCCGCCAGGTGCCGGCGGCGGAGAGCTCGACCAGGCCCGTCTTACGAAGAACCCTCAGGTGCTCCGAGGCGGTTGCCGGCGCGATGCCGAGCAGCTCGGCCAGCTCGGTCGCCGGCACGGCGCGCCGGCCCGTCAGGCGGATGATGGCTCGACGAGAGGGATGCGAGAGTGCCCGAAGTGCGGCGTCAAGGTCCTCCGGAGCACCGGCTGCGGTCACACGATCAAGTCTACTTCGTCACTTGACGAAACAGCAAGTGGCTCGGATCTCGCGTTTGGTGCCCGTCGGGAATCGCGGGAGGGCGCCGTTTGCGAAAAGTCGCCGGCTTCGTGCTTCGTCGGCTCGATGATACTCCCGGTCAAGAACCATTCCGGGCCGCCGGCATCCGCCACTTGCCGGCGGCTCGGGGAAACCGGGCGGGCGCTGACGCGGGTGCGGTCGTCGGCTGTGCGAAGAGGACCACCATGAACGACTACGCCGCTCCGCGGCTCTCGCGACCCGGTCGTGAGGCGCCCGCCCGCCGGACTCATGATGAGTACGACGAACCGGCCCCGTCGATCAAGTATCAGTCGCGGGACGTTTCCCAGGTGATGTTTTCAGCCGCCTGCGTTACGGACCGCGGTTCGGCCTCACCGGCATCGATTTCGCGTTCCATGATGACGGCCCGGCCTTCCGGTCCGTCCGTCACCGCGACAACCCGAAACCCACGGCTGCCACGCTGGTTGAGCGCGGCGCGGAGGTCATCCCATTCCTGTCCCGACTCCGCCGCTCCGGCGCCTCGCGTCACGGCAATCGGCACCACGTCATACTCGAACACCCGAAACTCCCTCACCCGTCGCCGCCCACGCAGTGGGGTGTGACGACCGCCGGCAAGAAGACAGCCCGCAATCCGCACCGGGCCATCAGCGCTCCCCGCTGGGCATGTCGTCACCTGCACGGTCGCCTCGCCCGCCGGAAGTTCGATCAATCGCATGCCATCGCCTGGTGTGCGGCGAGAATCGCGCCAGCCGCGTGAACGTGTTCAGCAGCCCACGAGCGGGAGAATCCGCAACTTCGGGCTCCGGCGCCGCCAGCGGCAACTCAGTCGTGCCCTCGCGAGCGCCGGCGCGGCCCTCGTGCGTGGGTTCGGCATCCATGTCAGTCCTCTCTATCGGACGACCGTGTGGATCGTCTCTCGCTGAGATCGGCAGGCTGCCTGGAGGCCGTGTGCACGACCAAGCGGCGGGCGTTTCCCTGAGTACGCAGGGTAGCAGGGCCCCGCAGGGCGAGCGATCTCGCATGGCGACGCTCCGCCGGCGGCTGCAAGGGCGCCCCTCTTGGAGTCTGCAACCTTGCCGATCGAGGCGGCCATGTCGGGGAACTCTGAAACAGCACACATAGCCCAGCGCGACACCCTCGTTCTGTTGCTTGGCGAACGGCGTTACCGCAACCGTGCGTGGGCGCTCCGGGCCTATCGATCCGGAGCAGATTGATGACCAAGACGTCGCCGCGGGAAGTGCCCTGCCCTTGAGCGGGGATCGAGCCGGGCTGCGCCGCAGAGCGCAGGCACAACCCGGCTCAGTGGGGCTAGCCCGAGATCAGAGCTCCGGCCTCGACCTCGTCGTAGAACGCAACCTTGACGGAGTCGTCGTCAACACCCGCCTTGTTCATCGCCTGCTTGAGTTCCGGCATGGCGAAGAACGCCTTGGCCGTCTCGAGGTCGTCGAACGTGTGGGTGATGACCAGGTCGTTCGGGCTGTCGTGTAAGCGCAACACCTGGTGGGCGCGAACGCCGTGCTCAACCTGGATCGACGCAAAGCTGTCGTACACGGTCTTCCAGGCGTCGTAGTTAGCGACACGATGCCGAACGAGCGCAGTGGTGCTCCTCATTTTGCCCCCTTTCGGGGCCGAGGCCCTGTCTGCGATTGGCTCCAGTGGAAGCGCGCAACAAGGCTCTGGTAAGAAGTGTACTCGCTCAGGAGCACCCGTGCGCCGTCGACTCAAGATTTCCGGCTGCGACGACGACGAGTGTGGCGCCATAGGGAGCCCCGCCCACCACCCACTTAAGGCCCTGA
>JBKPMQ010000355.1:0-6446 GCA_046732235.1 Actinomycetota bacterium | reverse complement strand
CCCATGGGCGATGCGACGGTTCAAGCGGTCAAGGGGCGGTGCCCTTGACCGCGGCCCGAGGCGTCTGCGATCACGGCGGGTCCGTCGCCCCGAGCGTCGCCGCTAGGCGGTGGCCAGCTCGCGCCGCCGCGGGCGCACGCCCATGCCCGCGCAGACGAGCACGACGGCGCCGGCCGCGATCAGCACGTCGCCGACCGAGTAGACGTTGCCCATCGGGATCCAGGCCGGCACGGGCCAGCGGTCGATCAGCCAGGGCAGGTTGGGGTGCGACGCGACCGCGCTGTTGTTGTGCACGCCCCGGTACAGCACCCCGGCCGCTCGCAGCGCCGAGGCGCGCGCCGGCATGTGCCCGCCGTTGCCGACGACGGCGGCGAGGTTCGAGAGCATGCCGAGGCCGACGATCCCGGCGCCCGGCAGCCGCACGTTCACCGCGACGGCCGCGATCAGGAGCGCATACGAGAGCATCCACAGGCCGGTCGCGAGGGAGTCGCCGATGCTCCACGGCAGAACGCCGGACGGGTAGCCGACGATCTGCACCCCGATCGCGGCGTAGAAGAGCCACGAGGCCCGGATCGGGATCGACGCCAGGGCCGACACGCGGCCCCCGAGGAGACGGCCGAGCACCAGTCCGACCAGGACCGCGAGGGCGAGGACCATCAGCCGGCCTGCCGCACGTCGGCGATGTCCGGCTCCTGGGTCTGGAGGCGCTCGAGCGCGGCGACCACACGCGCGTCGAACTGCGTCCAGCAGCGCTTGCGCAGCTCGGCGATCGCCGCGGACGCCGTGCCGGCGGCCCGGTAGCAACGGTCGGACGTCATCGCGTCGAAGGCGTCGGCGACGAGGATGATCCGGGAGCCGAGCGGGATCTCCTCGCCGGCGAGGCCGAGCGGATAGCCGGAGCCGTCCCACCACTCGTGGTGGTGCAGGATCCAGCGGTCGACCGGCGAGACGCCGAGCCCCTCGAGCAGGCGGGCGCCGAGCACGGGATGCTCGCGCATCACGCGCAGCTCGTCGACATCGAGCTTGCCGGGCTTCTGCAGGATGCGGTCGGGGATGGCGATCTTGCCCAGGTCGTGCAGAAGGCCGGCCAGGCGCACCTGCTCGACCACCTCGATGTCGAGGTCCATCGTTCGGGCGATCGCCTCGGCCAGGCGCGACACCGTCTGCGAGTGGGCGCCGGCGTAGGTGTCCTTGGCGTCGACGACCCGGATCAGGCCCTCGGCCGCGCGCAGCCGGGCCTGGCGCTCGGCGGTCTCGGCGAGCTCGGCCGGCGTGTAGGAGCGCACGACCGACGGGGTGTAGACGCACGAGCGGTCCTTCCCGTGGTTCTTGGCCCAGTAGAGCGCGGCGTCGGCGACGTCGTAGAGCGTCGCGCGGTCGCGCGCGTGCTCGGGGAACACCGCCAGGCCGACGCTGATGGTGACCGGCTCGCCGTGGGGGAACTCGGTGGCGGCCAGCCGGGCGTGGACGCGGTCGAACACGCTGCTGGCCGCCGAGGACGTGTGCCCCGGCTGGAGCGCCGCGAACTCCTCGCCGCCGATGCGGTAGGCCCGGCCCTCGCCGCACTCCTCCCGCAGCACGGCGGCGACCAGCCGCAGCACCGAGTCGCCGACGGGATGGCCGAAGCGGTCGTTGATGTCCTTGAAGGAGTCGAGGTCGATCAGCGCGAGCGACATGAGGCCGTCCTCGTCGGCGGCGGTCTCGAGCTCGCGGCGCAGGTCGATCTGGAACGAGCGGTGGTTCCCGAGCGCCGTCAACGCGTCCGTCTCGGCGTCGCGGACGGCGAGCACCGTGCGATACGACGAGCGCAGGTAGAGCGCGAGCGCGAACACCGGCCCGGCCAGGAGCAGCTCGAGCGGCGGATCGACCTTCCACAGCGACACCGCCAGGGCCGAGATGAAGGCCATGATCAGGAACGCGGGGCCGGGGTGGCGGAGGTAGTCGCGCGGGGCCTCGCGCAGCGGCACCCCGTGGGCCAGCGCGACGGCCACCGCGACGAGGGCGACGTTCGTGATCACGTAGGCGGCGCCGCCGGCGAAGGCGAGGACGGTCAGCCTGCCGGCGTCGCCGGCGCCGATCGCCTCGCCGTTCCAGCCGAGCAGGAACGCGGGCAAGGCCGACGCGAAGGCCGAGATGGCGTAGGCGGAGGCGTTGAACGCGCCCCGCAGGGACATGCCGCGCTCCACGTACTCCACGATCGCGGTGGCGACGAGCCCCGCGATCACGGCGTACTGCCATCCGAACAGAATCTGGGCGGCGAGCAGGAAGACGAACGCGAGCGAGACCTTGCGCGCGCCCTGCTCGTCGAGGGGCACCGGCTTGAACTCGGCGGCGAGCGCGGCGACCGCAAAGACGAGAACGCCCACCAGGGTGTCCGTGGCGGGCGGGGATGACGCGGTGGTCAGGGCCGCCCCGACCGTCACCGGCACGGTCACCGCGATGACGGTGACGACGTATCGGAGCAGTCGGGGCGGCAAGGAGACGTTCGGGGGAGCGGCGGAGGAGGTCACAGGGAATTCGTTCCGGTTATCGGCCGGGACGGGCGCCCGCGTGAGGAGTGACTCCGGCGCTCGCCAGCGAGTGCTACTGCCAGCGCATGCCGGCGCCGGAAGCGACCACGAACGACGCGATCGCGCCCAGGGCCAGGACGACGCGCAGGGCGGGATAGTTCCACTTGATCATCAGCGCACCTCCCTCGGGCGGGTGGGGGTCAGGGCAGACGGCGTCCGCGGCCGTCGGATGGGGGTGCTGGCGGCCGCGAGGTCCGGGCTTGGGGGGCCGGACGCGTCTCTCTCGTTATGGCGGAAGGGGCGCGCGGACGGGAATCCCCCGCCGGAGGGATCGCACCCAGTTCCTTACAGGCGTACCCCTTGCGGGCTATGCGGGCGGCGTGATCCGGCCCTCGGGCGTCACCCGGATCCCCCGCGCTCCGAAATCGTCGCGCGAGAGCTCGGCGATCAGCTGCGCGCCCGTCCCGGCCGGGTCGGGCTCCGGCATCCCGGCGTCGACGAGCCGCACCGAGGTGATCCGCCCGGAGCGGAAGACGCCCCTCCCGGAGAGCCGCACGTGCAGGACGGCGGAGTCGGCCAGGACGCCGTCGAGGCCGAAGTTGTGGTACCCGGCGAAATTTCCGAGGCTGTACGCGATCAGGCGGCGGCGGTAGATCTCCATCCCGCGCAGGACGTGGGGCCCCGAACCGAGGACGAGGTCGGCGCCGGCGTCCACAGCCATGTGCGCAAACGCCTCCGGGTTGCCGCGGTCCTCGCCCACGTAGGACTCGCCGGCGCCGGTCACGTGCTGGGCGCCGGTGCCCTCGGCGCCCGCGTGGATGGCGACAACCACGATGTCGGCCATCGTGTCGGCCCGCTCGATCAGCGCCCGGCCGGCCGGGAGATCGAGCAGGGACGCCGTGGCGGCGTACGGCGCGAAGCCGAGCATCGCCACGCGCACACCGCCGGTCCGGACGACGGCGATCTCGCCCGGGAGGCCGGTCTGGGCGACACCGGCCGCCTGCAGCGCCCGCACCGTGTCCGCCTGGCCGGCCGCGCCGAAGTCGTAGGAGTGGTTGTTGGCGTTGTTCATCACCGTGAACCCGGCCGCGCGCAGGGCAGACGCGAAGTCCGGTGGCGCCCCGAACGCGAAGCAGTCCTTCGCCTTCGGCTTGCACTTGCTGGTGGTGGCGTCGGTGAGCGTGCCCTCCAGGTTGCCGAAGACGATGTCGCCGCGCAGGTCGGCGCGCATCGCAGCCAGGTAGGTGGAGGGCGAGGGCGGCAGCGCAGGAGTGTCGCCGAGCATCGTGTCGCCGACGGCGGCGATCGAGATCGTGCGCGGGTCGGGCGGAGGGGGCGCCGGCGCCGTTGTCGTCGTCACGGTCACGGTCGTCGTGGGGGCCGGGCGCTGAGGCGCCGGCGCGGCGAGTTCGCGCCCGGAGACCAGCGTGTGCGCCCCGTAGCCGGCCGCGACGGACGCGGCGCAAAGGCAGAGCACGGCGGCGATTCGGGCCCCCCGCCGCGGCCGGCGACGGCGGCGGGCGTATGCATCGGTCCGTTCCACCCTTCACTATCATCGCCCATCGTGACGTTGGAGGCACGCATCCTGGATGCGGTCACCGCCGGCAGGGAGGAGCTGGTCGACCTCACGGCGCAGCTGGTCGCGTTCGACACGACGGCCCGCACGCCGACGGCCCCTCCCCGCCAGGAGGCAGATCTGCAGGCATATCTCGGCGACCGGCTCCGGGCAGCCGGCGCGGCCGTGGACATCTGGGAGCCGGCGCCCTCCGACATCGCCGGCTCGCGCCAGATGCCGCCCGGCCTCGGCTTCGACGGCCGTCCGCAGATGGCGGCCCGGCTCGCGGGCGCCGGCGGCGGCCGGAGCCTGCTCTTCAACGGGCACATCGACGTCGTGCCGTCGGAGCCTCGCGACCGCTGGACGAGCGACCCCAACCAGGCCGAGGTGCGCGACGGGAACCTCTACGGGCGGGGTGCCTGCGACATGAAGGGCGGCGTCGCCTGCATGGTCTACGCCGCCGAGATCCTGCAGCGGCTGGGCGTGCGCCTGCGCGGCGACCTGATCGTGAACACCGTCACCGACGAGGAGTCCTCCGGCGCAGGCGGTCTGGCCGCCGTCCGTCACGGGGTCAGGGCCGACGCGGGAATCGTGACCGAGCCGACCGCCTTCGAGGTGTGGGTCGCCTGCCGAGGGTCGCTGACCCCGACCTTCCGGGTCACCGGCCGACCCGGCCACGCCGAGATGGCGCAGGCGCACTGGCGCGACGGCGGGGCCGTGAACGCGATCGAGAAGATGGGCGTCGTGATGGACGCGATCGCCCGGCTGCGCGACGAGTGGCGCGGGAGCCCGGCCCAGCGCCACGACCACCTCCCGCCGGGCGACATCGTACCCGTGAAGATCGGCGGCGGCGAGTGGACGGTGACCTACCCGGCGTCGTGCTGGATGACGTGCGAGGTGACCTACCTGCCCGGCCGCGCGGATGGGGAGGGCTGGGGCCGCGACGTCGAGGCCGAGATCGCCGACTGGGTCGCGCGAGCCGCCGCGGCGGACGCCTGGCTCGCGGAGAACCCGCCGGTGATCGAGTGGGATCTCGATATCCCGCCCTCCGAGGTCGACCCGGCGCTCCCGATCGTCGACACGATGATGCGCGCGACCGCCGCCGCCGGGAAGCCGGGGGTCCTGGGCGGGCTCGACTCCTGGTACGACGCCGCCACGTTCACCCGCTTCGGCGGCACGCCGTCGATCGGCTACGGGCCGCGCAGCATCGAGTGGGCGCACACGGTCGACGAGTACGTGCCGGTCGACGACCTGGTCGCCTGCGCGGGCGCGCTGGCGATCGCGGCCGTGGAGCACTGCGGGGTGGCGGAATGACGACGGCGACGCCCCGGATCGCGAACCCGGACGACGCGGCGACGGTCACCCGGCTCCTGAAGGCGTTCTTCAGCCACGAGGGCCGCGTGGTGCGCCATCTGCAGCAGAACGTGGAGGCGATCCTGTGCGATCCCGGCCGCGGGTTCTTCACCCTCGCCGACGAGGCGGCCGTCGCCACGACGACGATCCGGATCTCCGCCAGCGGCGGCGCGAGCGCCGAGATCGAGGAGATCTGGGTGCAGCCGTCGGCGCGCGGACGCGGCCTCGGCGCGAGCCTGCTGCGCAACGCCGTCGACGAGTGCCGCCGGCGCGGCATCGAGTCGATCGAGCTGCGCGTGACGCCGGACGACCGCGAGCTCGGGATCCCCGACTTCTACACCAAGCAGGGCTTCCGCCACCGCGGCCTCCAGATCATGGAGTTCTGCGGGGAGTAGGATCGGCTCCCCCGACCGTGGAGGAGCCGCATGAGCGTAGGAGCGCAGGGAGCCGGCTGGCAGGTGGCGGCCGTGAACGACGTCCCGCCCGTGAAGCCGGACTGGCCGCCGACCTGGAAGTCGATCCGGCACCACTTCGGCATCACGGCGTTCGGGATCAACGCCGTCACCAAGGACGCCGACCAGGTACTGATCCCCGAGCACCACGAGCGCGAGTCCGGCCAGCAGGAGGTCTACTTCGTCCACGCCGGCGAGGTGGTGGCGACGCTCGGCGACGAGCGCGTGACCGTCCCGGCGGGCGGGCTGATCGCCGTCGAGCCGGACGTGACCCGCAAGATCGAGTCGACCGCGTCCCCGACGACGCTCATCTGCGTCGGCGGCACCCCGGGCGCCGCGTACGAGGTTGGCGGCTGGGAGAAATGACGGCCTAGGGCGGGCGGTTGAGCCAGCGGGGTTCGGCGTGCCAGCGTTGCGGGGTGCGGCGGCTGGGGGTGTGGGCGGTGCACGTCCCGCAGGGGTGGTGGGTGTGGTGGGCGGGGTCGAGCGGCGGCGCGCCTTGGGCGTAGCGGGCTTCCAGGCGGCGTCTGAGCTGGGGCCAGGCATAGCTCCCCGGCCGGCGGCGGGATGGGCGGC